>JBICHS010000025.1:0-2595 GCA_043101135.1 Phycisphaeraceae bacterium JB051 | reverse complement strand
ACCAAGGTATCATCACGCCAGCTGTACAGCGTCGAACGGATCAGGCCACAGGGAGATTGACGCCGAAACTGTTCGATGATCATGTCTTTGAAATACCGCCAATCTCCAGTGAGGCGGCCAATCCACATTGCGACCGGCAAGCCATCGCCAACATATGCAGCCTGTTCGCGGGTCGGGCAATCCATCAGTGATTCCTGGCTGCCGACGCATAGTGTTCGTTGGCAAATGGTGTGTATGTCATTGAGTAACGGGTCGGATGTCTGGAAATCCGTGTTCCATTGCAGGTCGGGAATGCTGGCATGAATCCCTGCACGATGTATCTGAACATCACCTGTAAAACCTCTGAAAATCAGCGTCACATACCGCATCCCACTGAACGTGAGCGGACGCCAGTTGAGTTCTCCTTTGCACGCGATGATTCGATCTGCGTAGCAGGCACCTTTGCGTGAGTAAGACAACTTGCCATCGACTTTGGCTTCGCACCATGCGATGTCAATCGTGCCGTCCGTTGGGCAACTGGCATCAAATATGAACTGTCCGACATGCATCGCACCGAGATCCAGTTCCAAGATTATTCCGTGGTCGGGAGTTAAGCCGTTGATGTGAATGGCGTGGGCATTGTCATTATCTGTCAGCAAGGTGAGAGGTGTTGAATGGTTGGTCGTGGATAGATTTTCCAAACGGTGTATGTGTTCCTCAGCTGGTTTGTCAGCCAGTATGTCAACGGCAGGTTCGTTGGTGATCTGAGTTTGGATGATGCTGTGGCTATCCAGGCTGATCCATTCATAACGCAGGGTTGGCGTTGGACGGGGGACAGCTTGAACACCGCCGGGGATAGTACTTCCCAGCAGGGTGATTTGTGGCGTTTGCCAGTGTTGATCATCGAATGTGATATTCTGCCAACCGGGCTGTGCTTTTGACATATCAAATATTTCAATGGGACCAATCGCCCAAGTCCGCTTGGGTGCAGGCCATTGCCAACCGGTTTGATCGCTGACACGCCATTGGTTATCCGCTGCGATCTGATGTTCACCTGAACCATCCATCCAATCCAGTTGCACGCACAATCCCGGCTCACCGTTTGGGATGTGATTATGCAACCCCATGTTGATTGCTTGCACTAAGACAGCGATGACATTGTTACCTTCGATCAGATGGTCTTTGAGATCAATCCGGTCAAACGGCGCGATCATGGGATGATGAAAACACGGGCCACGGTCAAGGTATTCACCGTTGATATAGAGTTGGTATTTCGCTTCAGCGAAGATTTGAATGCATGCATGATGGATATTGCCGGTCACTTCAAACTTGCGACGAAAAAGACGGGTTTGGGTAGCAGGACCTTTGTCGCCTGACCACATGATATTGTGCTGTTGATTGAGATGGGTAGTTAAAGACATATGTATGATCCGGATGTTGCAATAAAGTCAGATAAAGTCGTTCAACGAGCGTGCAGATTCATGCCTATTGGGCATTGAATTGGTAGGTGAGGGACCAGGATTGCGATTGACCAACCTTGCAGTTGATTAAATGAAAACGCTCAGGACTAAGCGAGTCTGGCGAGAAAAACCATGCCATACGATAAGCAGGAAAGTCGCCTTGCATGTCGATGGACATGTTCTTTTGCCTGTGTTTTATGCGTAAGTTAGCTTGTTGAGCGGTCAGTGGCTCATTGACCTGCATAAAACCATAGCTCTTGGGAATCATGCGAATGATCAGTTCATTGCCTTGCATGACCATCCATGATTGGGGGATGCTGGGGATTGGATGGTTCACATGAATGGACCAGTCGGGGCCCAGCGTCTGATTGTCCAACGTGAAGAAATTATGGTTGTAGTGTTCGATGACCCAGTCGCGTTTACCTGTGTTGGTCAATTGATATTGAATGTGAATCGTACCGGTCTCTGGCATGATGTTGTACTGCTTGGTGAGTTGGTACGCATAGCCTCGGATGACGGGTGAATTTTGCGTCACGGCAACTTGATTCTGCGATTGATTGACGATGGTGCGAAACCATGCTTTGACGGGAAACGCAGTGCCTGATTTGTATGATCCGGAATCAATCATCTGTAAGACACCAACACCGGGCTTGATGAATGACTCGTTGACTTTTGCATCATCAAAACCCAATACCCCGATACCGATTTGCCCATATTCATCGGGCATTCCCCAGCGATTGATCAGATGCTTGCCATGACAGGTCACCTTGGTGATCGCAGCGGATCGATCAAACCGTAGCCCATAGTGTTCGTTGATTTTGCGTGTTGGGTCAATGTCAGCAATCAAAGTTACAGCAAGACGCTCATCGCCCAGATGAAACGTCTTCTGATTTGCGATTGGCGTGGGGGTGTTTTGCGACACGCTGTCTTTGGCCCTGCCGATGATGGTGTTTAGCAGGACGATAGTAACTATCAGAAAAACAAACTTGAATCGGATGGCAATGTGATCGGTCATGTGAGAATGGTATGCAGGAAAATTCAATTGAGCAACTGTTGACCTGATTGTGTTTGCTACTACAATTCCACATAACCCACCCATTGCACGCTCTAACCAACAGGGATTCTTCATGGCTTTTGCTTTGCGATTCACATTCGT
>JBICHS010000024.1:0-7816 GCA_043101135.1 Phycisphaeraceae bacterium JB051 | reverse complement strand
GTCTGATGGAATGATTATCAACCGCGATGCGTTGTGTTGGGTATAGACTTGCAGCTTAACAAGGAAAGTATGCGCATGTCAGACCGCCTTGCCTTATTCAGTGTCGTCTTTTTTTTGATTGCTGGATGCCTGACGCCAGGAGCCCAGGCACAGGGATTGTTTGGTCGCTCCCCGGCTAAAGCAACACTCCTTTCACAACAGACTTCCATCCAACCAGGCCAGACTTTTCTGCTCGGTGTTTTGATCACGCCTGATGACGGTTGGCATACCTACTGGATCAACCCCGGCGAGTCAGGCTTACCGACCAAGATCCAATGGGAATTACCCGCAGGTTTCAAAGCAGGTGATATTCAATGGCCCACGCCTCATGTCTTTGAGATGGGTGGTATACTTGGGCTCGGTTACGAAGACCCTGCCCTGCTGACCGTCCCGATCACAGCCCCCAAACAGATCAGCGATCCAACGCTGACGATCAAAGCCAAAGTTAGTTGGTTGGTTTGCAAAGAGGCTTGCATCCCCGGCCGCGCGTCATTGTCGATCACCTTGCCGGTGAAGGATGAGACGCCGAAGATTGATCCTGCCAACGAAGCGATATTCAAAACGACATTGGACCAACTGCCCAAGGCACTTGCTGCCGATGAGCAGTCGGTCTCCATTCACGATCGCAAACTCACGATCACGTTGCCGAGTATGGCTTTGCCGCATGCGGTATTCCATGCCAGCGACGAATCACTCATTGAGTTAGGCAGCGAGCAGCAAGTCAGCGTCAAAGGCAAGGTGACCACGATCACGGTCGCGTTGTCGATGTATGCTCCCAAGACAATCGCGCAGGTGCGTGGCGTTGTCGTTGCCAACCCACACGACAAGCCCCCAAAGGCGTATGCGGTTGATGCTGCGACCAAGCCATAACGCCCCCGACTCCCCAAATGACAATTCAACCTCATGACGTTGGCAGGGTGTCAACGTAATGCATAGAAGCTAAGACGCGTTTCATAACAAGGAGAAACACATGTCTAACAAATGGATCAGAAATATCGCATCACTGGCTGTGCTTGCCATCGTCGCAAGCATGACCCCCGCCACGTTTGCAGGTGTGGAAAACGGTAAGACGGCACCGGGTTTTGAACTCAAGAATTCCCATGGCAAAACCGTCAGCCTCTCGGACTACAAAGACAAGTACGTCGTGCTGGAATGGACCAACCTCAAATGTCCGTTCGTCAAGAAGCACTACGGTCCAGCCAACATGCAGGACCTGCAGAAGAAGTACACCGCCAAGGGTGTTGTCTGGTTGAGCATCTGCTCCTCAGCACCGGGCAAGCAGGGACACCTGTCTGACAGCGGTTGGATGCAGGCTGCCAAGGAACAGAAGATGGCCTCTACGGCGGTGCTTTTGGATGAAGATGGCAAGGTTGGCAAGCTCTACGGTGCCAAGACCACCCCGCATATGTTCATCATCGCTCCCGATGGCAAGCTCATTTACCAAGGTGCCATCGACAGCATCAAGTCCCCCCGCTCAAGCGATATCAGCTCAGCAACCAACTACGTTGCTGAAGCACTCGACGCCCATATGGCTGGCAAGGAAGTCCCCAACCCAATGACCAAGCCCTACGGCTGTGGCGTGAAGTATTGATCATCCCGCTAACCGTCATCAACACATGACGGCAAGCACAACTCAAACAGGCGTGTATCCCCTGACGATGCACGCCTGTTTTTTTACGTGCATCTCAGCATGTCAACACATCCCCCAAAAGCCGTGTCGCTCCCGCGGCACGGGTTGCCTTGGACGCTCAGCGCATTGGCAGCGCCTCCGTGTTCAAGGCATTTTTAGCCACAGATGCACACAGATGAACACAGATAACAAGACATGAAGACAGTTTCTCACGCCCGCTTCGCTCAAAACGCCAAGGCGCAAAGATAAGAAAATATCAATCATTTTCTTCTGTCTTGCTTGGCGGCTCTGCGTCTTGAGCGCAGCGGGCGTGAGGCAGGTTTAAACCAAAGAATTGAATAGAACACAGATAAACACCGATGTGAAACGCTCAGTTTCCATGTCTTTATCTGTGTTTATCTGTGTGCATCTGTGGCTAAAAATGCCTTGAACACAGCAGAAGCAGAAACGCGCAAGAGTCACCAAGACAACCCGTGACTCAGGACAGTCACGGCTTTGAGAAGTTACATCACTCAATCTGCGGTGATGCGAAACAGCACCGGTTCTCTGGGGGGCAATACTTTTTGGACGGTCTTGCCATCACATTGGAAGATTGCATTGAAAGTCACATCACTGAGGTTGGCTGCAAAGATAAGCCAGTCATCACCATCCTGTGCGACACGCCACCAGATTTGATCCTTGCTTTGGATATTGCTTTGCACCGGCTGCTTCACTGCAAGCTGATCCAATGATGAAGGCATGCCTTCAAACGACACACCCAACGGCCGAATGTATTGATCACGTGTGGGCAATTGGCCAATCGTGATCAGCTTGCCCGATTCACCATAACGCACCAGCGTCGAAGCGACCTTGTTATGCAGATATTTCGTTGAAGGCAAAACGACCTGTTCAAACGCACTGAGTTTACCCGAGAGAATCTGCGATTCGCTGACAAATGCAGGACGAATGCCACGGTAAACCAACGCTTCGTAAATGGACTGCGCACTCTTTGCATACTCAAGGTCATGAATCGCAGCCGTGTCGGAATACACAATACCCACCTGCGGGGGTGAGTCCTGAAGGAGCTTGATTTCACGGACATGACGATTGAGATTCAGCGAAGTCCGCCCGACCATGGCTACGCAATCAGGACGATTGAGAATGCTGTCGGAAAGATCATGATAACGGTTATAGACACGTTCCCAGACCCAGAGAATCGAAGCACCGCGCCCTGCCACGGCACCGATCCAAAGGTCGGTTGCGATGTGCTTGGCATGTTCGGGGATGTAGCGTGTATCACGGTCAGGAATGACATGATCTTCGGTGTTGATCACGGGCTTATTGGCCATGGACGTGAGCACTTCGTACCAGAGGAACTTAGTGAGTCCTGAATCCTTGCCATCAGGTTGATAGTACCACGTCGCATCACAGCCGTTGTAATCACCGATGGCTGCAAACTGCTGGGCGGAGATACCATCACTGGCCCAGAACGGATGAGCCATGACTTTTGCATGACAGGGAAGTCCAGGATCAATCGCGTGAATGATATCGATCATCCATTGATGCCAACCGGAGAATCGCTCATCGTTGAATTGACACCAGTCATAGTAAACCGGCGTTTGATTGGGGACATCGAAACGGGGAATGCCAACCTGTGAAAACGCCGTGTAGCTGGCATCATAAAGCTCATTGAGATTTTCAAGCGTGTGATGCTGTTTTTTTAGATAGTCTGCCCAACGCTGTTGCGTGTAGCGATCACGTGACGAATCGGTATACACCGGCTCATTGGTCAGACAGATGCTATGCAACGCGGGACTGTCTTTGACCAACGGGATGAGTGTTTGCAGGTAGGCTTTGATGATCTTCTCGGCCATCGGATGATGGATGGCATACTTGAGAAAACCACCTTTGTAGTGATTCAAATCGGGATACTTCTCCAAAGCCCAACCCGGGAAGTAATGCGGGGAGAGCAGCAGGCTCACCGTAACATTGCTGCGCTGAGCAGTCTTGAGTAACTGCACCACTACATCAGCACCTGATGGGTCAATGTAAAAATCTTCGCCATCATGTCGCGGCGCTTTGATGATCCGATTGGGGCCAATCTCAAACTGAATGATGTTGGCTGCAAAATCCGAAAAAATCGGCATGTCCTGCTTGGCGGTTCCGAAGTGACCATAGCCCACAAAAAACAGGTCACGCTCCCTGGGCGTCGGGTCGGCATGGGTCACCGTCTTGGCTGAAAAAGCCAACCCATCGGCAGTGACTTTCGAGGTGACATACCGCTGAACATCAAGGGGTTTGACGTTGCCTGCCAACAGGTCATCAAGCTCACGCTGCGCACGCTTGTGAAGCACATCCAGTTCATCCATCGCCCAACTGGCGCGCGAGAAATGATCCTTGGCAATGTCCTCTCGAATGTACGGGATGAACTTGCGGATCGTCGCAACATCCACCACCTGATCATCACAGGCAAGCCCCTTTTCATGACATTGGGCAACGCGCTTTTCCAATACTGGCAAACGCTCAGCGATCCCAGAGACGCGCGAGAGTAAATCCGCTTTGCTATAGCCGGAGACCGCAACGTGTAAGGTGTCAGACAGACCCGCAAATTGCAGGCGTTCGACATGATCACCAGCGACTTTGAGTTGACGACGGTAAGACACCACCGACACACCCTTGGCCGGAATCTCCACAAGCTTTGTGGTAAAGCCCATGTCCAACGCGCTGGCATAGGTCTTATCTGTCGGGTTAAACAACATCGCTTTGAAGTTCACCACACTGCCAAGCACCGCTGCAGGAGTAGCCGAACACAATAACAAGCTCGGCTGATTCTCAGTGAGGACGATGTCCACGAAGTTATGCGGGTCTTTGCCAACCGCAATACCCGGCGTCCAGTTGATCCAACCCTTGCGGCCCTGCCCATCGTTGTCATTGGTCAGTAAGCAAAACTTGAAACGGTCTTTGGGTTTGCCCGTTGCGTAGATCGCTTCCCAGGGGATCGCCAATTCATAGGTGATGGATTTGTCAGACTGCGAACTTGCGAGTTTCACAGCATCGTTGACAAGCTTGCGTGTGCCTTGCTGCCAACACCAGAGTTGAGCTTTGCCATCAATGACGGTGACGCCGTACTCCGGGCCGTAGACATCGCCATGAGCAAAGGCGAACTGCACACTATCGCCCACCCACATATCCGCGCCGGGATAGGCAACGTGTTTATCATCACTGTTGGTGATGGCAAGATACAGGTTCGCATCGTCATATTGCAGACTCAGCTTTGTGGACAGTTCATCAGGATTTGAGCCGGGAATGGTGATGAACTGGTCGGTGTTCCATTCGGACAGTTCGCCGTTGACCTGAACGCTGGATGTCTTGAGTGCAGGATAAAAGCGTTCATCGCCCAACTCGCTAACCGTGCGTGGTTGAACCTTCACCGAGCTTGCTGCATCCACCCATGACATGTCCTGAAAAATCACATCATCGATCCAGATCTTTTCGGAGAGTCCTTCAAAAATCACATGGAACATGAACTCTTTTTCATCGGGACCGGTGGTGTAGACGAAGCTTAGCTCTTTCCAATCGTAAGTTCCCGAAGGCACATCACGGCGGACTTTCCAGCCGTGACCACCACCGAAAATCATACCCGAGGCATTTTGGGCTTTGATGCGAAAGCCCATTCGGTAGCGGGTCTTTGGGGTGACTTTGACGACTTGCACCAGGCGGCCGAACACGTGAGGCTTACGCGGACTTTCGTTGGTCACTTCAAGGATGGTATTCTTGTCATCCGCCGGATCGGTGATGGTTTTGAAGCTCACCTTGGCATCACGCGAGATGTGGGTTTGCCAGGAATCGAGCTTGTTTTCAAAGCCGGGATTTTGAAGCAGATTGATCTGCCCCCATGCCATTGACGATGCGAGCAGAACGATAACAGATGCAAGTTGATAGTGCATGAAAATCACAATTCTTGATTTTAGAGGAATTGACGTCAATCGTCGCCATCATCTTGATTCGTCATTCCCACGCAGGCGGGAATCCGGTGGCATGCTGTTGACGCTTGCAGAATTAAAACGTGACTCCCGCTTCCAAAGGTTGTGGGAGCCACGAATGAAGGTAAGTGATACCAATCGGCTTGATGCGAACTCGGGAGTTAGCGAGTTGCCATCATTGGCGTTTATTTAACCACGGCATACCAGTACATGTATTCACCCGGTTGCTGCACAACCGTCTTGACGTGACCATCAGTGAAGACAACGTTGCTCGTGCCATCGGTGACGCTGAAGCTGTTGTAGGTCTCGGAGGAGTGGTTACGAATCCAGCTGTAACCCGAGTTCCACAGGCGTCCGTCGGACATGATGGCACTGGTGTTCATGTCGGTGCGTTTGACGGGGCCCTGGTGTGAGGGATGCCCGGTGTTGGCCGTGCCGTATTGTCCCCAATAGCTGTAGCTGATGCCGTCCTGTTCGAGCATGTAATGCACATCCCAACGGCTCTTGTTACGGATCGGGTCAAGCGGGCAGTAGAAAAAATCCTTCTTGGACATGTAGTTTGGATACATGATGTTGGCAAAGAGGAAAGCGGCCTGTGTGAACGTGCCATAGGCTGCCTGGTTGTTCCAGACGCTGTAGGACAGGTTGTTTTCGACCCCCTGCCCGGTGAAGGGGAAGTATTCTTTGTGATCAACGGTGTAGACGCTGAGCGTGGTCCCCAGCTGCTTGAGATTCGTCGAGCAGGTCAGAAGCTTGGTCTGACGGCGGGCCTTGGCCAGCGCAGGCAGGAGAATCGAAATCAGGATCGCAATGATGGAGATGACCACCAATAATTCAATCAATGTGAAAGCTGACTTGTGTTTCATGACACAATCCTTTGGGTTCATACCTTTAAGTATCCAATATTAATTGTCGCGTGGCGAAGCGACCGTCTTACCTTCTATCAAAATGCCCTGGTAACCAATTCGCTGAACCGGCGCGGTGGGACACTTGATTCGTCGTAGAACCAGGTCCACTGCTGCCCTGCCCAACTCGGCGTAAGGCAAATCCACGGAAGTCATATCCGGCACGGACAACGCATTAGGCTGCCCATGAATGCCACACAAGCTTACGTCTTCAGGCACGCGCAGTCCGGCTTGTGTCAGACTGGTATGCCACTGCAACGCCAGGTGTGCATTGGTTGTCACCCATGCGGTTACACCTTGACGCGTTAATTCGATGACACGTTTTTCCGTCTCATGATTCGCCTGCTTCTCTGCACCGAATGTGTCGAGCAAATCCAGTGAAATCGCAGGATCAAACGGCAAGCCCAATCGCACCAGTGACTGCACGTAGGCACCAAATCTTGCCTGAGCATGTGACTGATCCGACCAGCCCCCCAGATAGCCAATGCGTCGATGTCCTAACCCGTAGAGCTTGGACATGAGCTGACCGATGGCCATCTCCGAATCCAGTTCCACGCAATCAACATTCAAACCCGGCGTGCGATGAAGCACATGCACACAAGGCATTAACATCGAAAGCGCCCGGACAATCTGAGGCGGGTAATAGTTGTATAAAATCAAACCCGAAAGCAAGCCGTCACGCATCGCAACCGGCTGACAATCATGGTCATCCAGATGATCGCGATCCTTCAGTGGCACGTGGTAGACCGCCAACGATGCCCCCGACGCCTGTGCCGCCTCGCTGATGCCTGAGAGCACCATGGATGACGAATAGACATTGGGCGAGTTGTTGGACTCATCGCTTTGAACCAGATAGCCAATCTGCAGCGTTCGAGACTGGCTGGCATTTTTCTGCTCCAGCGATTGCTGACGATTGGGGGACAGGCGGTAACCCAGCTTCGCTGCTGCATCAATCACCTGCGCCCGTGTCGTGGGCGGGATCTCCGGGCTGTTGCGCAGTGACTTACTCACCGTTGCCACCGAGAGATTCAATTCCATCGCAATGTCACGTTGACTCACGCTCATGCCTAAATCCTAACGCGTTATTTTCGCCAGTCAATTTTTGTTTAGTAAATTTTCACGAAACTTGCACCCATAACTGTGACAATCACAAAACACCGTCAATATAAATATCGATTTGACATCATTTTGAATAAAAAGACATCACGAGCCATGTTTCGCCCTGATTTTACGAAACATTCACGAAAAACAAAAGCCCTCTTCCCTGTCTACCCGTGTTC
>JBICHS010000023.1:0-3046 GCA_043101135.1 Phycisphaeraceae bacterium JB051 | reverse complement strand
TGACAACGGCTGACAGCAAAAGTCAGCTGTTGTTTTTTTTTGTGCGCGGGGCGAGAGTTAGGGCAATTCTGGGTTTGATCTTAGGTGCGGTTCTTTTGTCAGTTCTTGACAGCAAAAGTCGGTAAAAGACTGTGATTTGGCACCATTTTCGGCATCTGGGCGGTTTTGGGGCAGCGAATTTGGCGCTGTTCAAAGCGTTTGCTCGATCCAATTTTAATTTTACTTATTGATTCTTTTGATGAGCAGGATTATGACCAATGATTTTCAATAGATTGGTTGACTGTGTTACGACTCGTGCCTATCATAGCAAAACTGCTATTAAAAAAAACGCTATTAAAAGCTGGCTCGCCATATGAAAACCAAGTATTTACAAGTTGCCAATCTAATCAAACAGCGATTGGATAACGGGGTTTATGCAGTTCATTCTCTTCCTGGTGAGCGCAAGATTGCCTCTGAGATGGGCGTGAGTTATGTCACTGCTCGACAGGCAATACAGCATCTCGTGGGGGCCAATGTCCTGAATCGTAAATCCAATGGTCGGCTCAAGGTCAACCATGAGCACGATGAGTTAAAACAGGGATTGCGCGTGGCAATGGTGTTTCCGTTCCATGTTGACGGTGGTGCATACCGTTTCTGGTATGACATGTTGAAGCATGGGCTTTCGGAGATCGGTGGCACATTGATTCCCATGGCCTATACCCATTGGGATGATCCGCAGATTCTTCGTGCGATCAATGGTGACCTGGATGGTATTTTCATCGTCCCACCCGAGCAGATGCCCCCGATTCTCAGGCAACGCATCGGAGGTTCGACGGCAAAAGTTGTAACACTATGGCATGATTTGACCGACATGGGAATACCATGTTTGGATGGTTCAGGTCCGGAAAATGTGGAATTATTAATTGAGCATCTAGCGCAGCTGGGGCATCAGAAAATTGATTGCTTCAATGTACAACCGTTAAATGATGTGATTGAACATCGTATTGAATGTTGGCGCAAAGCTCTTAAAAAACGAGGACTCACCGGGCAACTACACAACCGACCGGTTCGGGCATTTGAGTGGGTTGGTGAAGCGTCCAAAGATTACATGAATGAGTTGATGGACAGTGAGCAATTGGGTGCATCTGCCGTTTTCTGCACAGTCAGTGCTTCGGCACGCGGCGTCTATCGTGCTGCCATTGAGCATGGTTGTGAGATTGGTCGTGAGTTGGGCATTTGTACTTTTGGTGAATTACGTGAATCCATGTTGCTTTGTCCATCATTGACCACGGTTGATACAACAGACAAGAAGCAATTATGCAAGTTGGTCAACAAGTTCTTTAAATGGATGCAGGATAAAGATGCACCATGGCTAGGCCCATTGGTTGTGCGGCCACAAACCGCAAATTTATTTATTGGTGAATCAACCATTGGTTCATGCAAAGTGACACGTGATTAACGAATCATCTGATGGAGGTTGGGAATGGTTAAGTGGAAAATACTGGCTTTGGTCGTGTTTGGTATGTTGGGAATGACAACGACGATGCTATTGGCTGAAGATAGTATTAACTTGTTGGATCATCCTGCGATTCGGGACAATGGAGCATACACTTATTTTGCGCGTGGAAATGCCATGCAGCAGTCTATCCCGCCATTGACAAAGACCTTTTACCCGGGTGGATGGAAGAGAGATGGTAAATCGCATCACGGGTTGCATGGCAATAAACAGTTTGGTTCAGAGTCGCGCGACGGGAGACGAGAAGATACGGGGCACAATGCCGGTCCCATACCATTGCGTCAAGGTGCTTTAACCAATCATTCCAAAGATCGAACATGGGGATGGATTGGCGTGCTTAGTCCCGATCGGATTCAAGGCCAAGCTGTAACGGGTAGCTTTGATATTCTCTTTGATCTTGGCCAAACCTGCTGGATTCAAAGCGTTGAAATTGATTACATGGGAGTACCCGGCAACAGTTGGCTTGCCGATCAACCTGATCTTCAGAAAGTCTATACCACGAATATGTTCATCGACCCTGAACATAGAACAGACGCAGATTTGGCGCTGTGGGCGACAGGTACATTTAAAGCCAAATCTTCCAAGTCAGTGGAACTAAAAATGACCAGCCCGAAAGTCAAAGCACGATACGTGGTCTTGAGACTCATGACGACCACAAGTATTAAACCAGGTGACACCGCATCGATGGGAGGAATTCTTCAGGAAATCCGTATCATTGGTCAGATGGTGAAAAAACAATTGGTATCTCCTTAATAAAACAACAAGATTGATAAGGGGTGTGGCATGATAAGTCAAAGAGAAACCAGATATAAAGCGTTCACGTTGATTGAACTGTTGGTGGTGATTTCCATCGTCGCTTTATTGATATCAATTCTCCTGCCTGCGTTGGGTAAGGCCAGAGCTTCGGCACGCAAGGTGATGTGTCAGAATAACCTTAAGCAGGTACATCTGGCGTTTACGATTTATTCAGATATATACAAGGGCGCTTATCCATTTTACCGGGGTACAGATCCATTATTTAATCCCAATAACACCAGCTCTGCTAACAGTTATGGTACCTATTGGACAGAAGCGTATCTGGTTGCAATGAAATCAATGGGGGCCCAAGAGGCTAAAGTGGCGATGTGGTACAACGCACAGGTCGAACGTAAGCCGAAATATCCAACAGTATGGTGTCCGTCGGATCCACGCCTTTCGACCGATTGGAAAATTACCAGTAGTTACTATTGGTCTAATTCACCTGATATATCCGGTGCGCCAAGAAGCTCATCCGGGCGTTGGGGGCGGCTTTGGGGTTGGAGACGTAGCAATGGGACGGAACGTATTTGGCATGTTAATGAAGTGATCAAGCCGCATCTGACAGAGTTGGTTAATGAGTATTACGATCGCGTCCCATTTCCATCCATGACATATCATCTTGGTATCAGACACTATTTGCTGGCTGATGGAAGTATGGTTGATATCAACACCAATTAGTCAAGACTGATTGTGCTTTTTCTACATTTAATCCATCGCAGTCACTGTTTAATTAAGTATTAATATTATTTTCAA
>JBICHS010000022.1:0-2614 GCA_043101135.1 Phycisphaeraceae bacterium JB051 | reverse complement strand
AATCAAACAAAGTAGACAAAGTTAGAGTGTGGCAATTTTATACATACAGCAATCCAGTAACAGAACAAGTTGTTAGTCGCGGGAAGATAAAAGTACTTGAGCATCGTCCATTGTCAGTGAAAACGGGGGGATGGCAAGTATCAGCAAAGGGCGTACTTATCAAACACGTTTTGATAACTCACAACGGTGAGCAAAACGCATTGAAGGTGATTGGATTGAATGTTGGATGGGATCACACAATGCAATAGCTGCGACACTGCGTGTCGCTGATCCAGGTTGAAATTTTGCTGCGTGAATGTGTGCCTGATTTACTTGGGGTAAACCGTGGGTTCGACAGCCACCTTGACCACGATCTTGCGGACCTCTTCGGGGACGGTCTGCGTGACGCAGGGCATGTGCGCGTCCTGCGGGCCGAGCACCATGAAACGCCCTGCCGACATGGGGACAAAACAGCCATGCCCGGGTTGCCCCTTGAAGAAGTAGATGTCCTTGTCGCTGTCGTACTCAGTCAGCGGTGAGACTTCGGACAGCGGGGTGTAGCCGATGTACTCATTGCCACTGATGATGTACTGAATGTCCAGGTACTTCTTGTGTGCTTCCCATTTGCGTTGGTCGATGGGGCGGGTGTTATAGGTTTGAACGATGGCAAAGACATCCAGGCCATGCAAGTCATAGCGGTCATCTTCGAGTTCATCGAGTCGGGGTTTGTTGAGAAAGGCCAAAGCGATTTCAAAGTTCGGGCCAAGTGATTTGAGGTAGTCCGCACGGTTTAATGCATCAACAATCATGACGGTTTACTTCCATGTTACAGGTCACAGTCCAATATTCATTTGATCGGCAGAACATGCTCCGGATCATGATTCGTTATCCGATATCTGACATTGTTGTGATTTGGGCAGGTTTGGCCAGAAGCCTGAACGATTGGAGCATGAAAAAACCAGTCCTGCATCCGATCAGCCGGTGAGATCCTTCACACCTGACACTGATCAGACACGGACTGGTGAGCTGAACCCAAATGATTGATAGGGAGACAATCATTTAAATTGGTAACGATCGCGCGTGATTTACAGCGATTTTAAAAGCGACCATTGAGCGGCTGAACCGGGCGGTTGTTGTGGTCATACAGCGCGGTGAAGGCTTTAAGCTGATCGTTGGAAATGGTGATGGGGGCATTCATGAGCATCCAGTTCACGCCTTCGGTGCACGGTGGGGTGGTAAACGAGCCTGAGTAATTAAAGTAGCTCTTCATGTACGGCAGCAGTGTCATCGGGTTGACCAGTGCCTTATCGGAGGTGACATGATCACCTGCGTGTTTGGGCATGCGGTCCCAGAGCGTCTGGATGGTGTGGTTGGCATTGCCGGTTCTGATCATCACGCCCACCACGCCATACGACCCGTCATCTGCCTGGTGCACCAGGTGCAGTTCCATGGGGTAGGAAATGCCTGTGATGAGGTGTTCGCTGGGGGAATGGAAGTGGAATTGCAGGAGCTTGTAGGTTTTGCCATCGACGGTGATGCTGCTTTTCTTATCGGAGCTGAACTTGATGGTATGGCCGTTGTTGACCAGATCCAGTGTGCTGGCGTGGTAGTCAAAGCGGATGTTGGCCTCGGTGACCGGGGCAGTCGCCGGGATATCGATGGGCGACTGCGCCATCTTCGCACAATCCGGGCAATCGAGTTTGTACCAGTTGGCAGGGCCGTTCTCACCGTCTTCATAATCCCAATGAGCCTTGCCATGCGATGCGGGCTTGGCGTGTGATTCGGTTTGAGCATGTGTCTGTGGCTCAGCCGGGGTATGCGAAGCGACCTGAACCGGTGCATGGGCTGCGGGCTGCGAGGCAGGCTCTACTGTTTGGTGGGCAGGTTGGGGCGCAGGCCGGTAGATTGTTTGATGAACGGGTTGCTGTGCGGGGGTCGTGGTGCAGGCGGTAATGGCAAAGAGCATTGATGCGACAAGAAACAATCGGCCGAGCGTTTTCATTAGATACCCCATCTTCAGAAGGTTGGATTGGTCTGCTGCTCCATTGGCAGGTGCTTTGGGTATCGGTTGATTTTTTGTGCAATGTCGAGTTATCAATTCCAGTTTCTGAAAAATCATGATTATGAGAACTTGCTTACCTTCACCGGACAAAATGGTATTTGAAATAAGGTTGGTTGCGTCATGGATGAATCCATGGCACGAACCGGGTTCACAGAGATTGTGGACATGCCGGGTAAAACCGCTGCTTTCGACAAATCACCGTTTTTTGGGTACCATTTGCCGGATTTGACCCCGGGAAGTTTTCGCCAGGCGACTGCTTCAATGGGGTGAAAAATGGCTCAGATGCGTGGTTTGAGTCCCAAACACCTTACATCCGACCCGTGATGCGGATGGTGGTGTCCGACCATGAAAATGGTTTTGCCTCCCGCTGACATTCTGAATAAGGTCCGCTTTAACAGGCGGTTACAACAGCATGCCCAAACGCACGGATATCAAGACGATCCTCATCATTGGTTCAGGACCCATCGTCATCGGCCAGGCCTGCGAGTTTGACTACTCGGGCACCCAGGCCTGCAAGGCACTCCGCGAAGAGGGCTACAACATCGTGCTGGTCAACTCCAACCCGGCCACCAT
>JBICHS010000021.1:0-3593 GCA_043101135.1 Phycisphaeraceae bacterium JB051 | reverse complement strand
GTTAAACCACAGGAAACCCAGGCAGGCGCCGAACATCGCCCCCGCAACAATGGCCAATTCATTACTCAATGGGATGTAAGGCACCAGCAGGTTCTTGGCCCAGACTTCACTACCAGCGATCAAAGCCAGGATCATGAAAGCAAACGCGATCATGCTGGTGATCCCTGCTGCCAAACCATCCATGCCGTCGGTGAGATTCACCGCATTGGACGTGCCTGCGATGAACAACGTCGTACAGATCACAAACGTCCACGCGCCGAGAATGATCAAGCTGTCATCAGGAATCCATTGACTGCCATCCCATTGCCAGCTCTTCATGAATGGCAAGGTCAGACTTCTGGACATACTCAGGATGTCGTTATGCCCGACATCGCCCCACTTGGTGTTGCCATAGTGGTGAATGAAGATGCCCAGCATGACACCCAGCGCGAGTTGAAAGAGCAATTTTTCCCATGAATACAGGCCATCACGTGATCCGGGCGTCCGTCGGGCACTGGTGAGTTTAAGCCAGTCATCCGCACAGCCGACACCTGCGAGCCAGATCAGACAGATGAAAGCCATGCGCACATAAAAGCTTTCAAGGTCTGCAAGGAGCATCGTGGTGAAGAAAATCGAGCCACAGATGACGATGCCCCCCATCGTCGGTGTGTGTGCTTTTTTCTTGGTCAGTTCATTGAGGGACTTATTGTGAAACTCGGGGTTGTCACCGATTTTCTGTTTGATCAGCCACATGATCGTGGGCTTACCCATCAACAGGACAAAGCCGAATCCCATCAACACACTGACAACCGCGCGAAACTCAATGTAAGTCCACACGCGACAGTACCCGAAGAGACCGTTCTCCACGAGCCAGGGTCGGAGCATGTTGATGATGTTGTAGAGCATGCGTGATGGCCAAGTCACGAACGAGCCAATCGTCGAAAAAGCTCGTGTTAACCGGCATTCTCCTGTGCGGTGGTCAAAGCTGGGATCAGGCGTTCCAGGGCACTGCCACGAGAACCCTTGATGAGAATGATATCACCCGATTCGATGGTCTGTGCGATCTGGCTCTGAACGGCGTCATCCAATTGTGGATAGGCCGTGTATTGCATCGCAGGGTTGACATGGCCGATCCCCTGGGCAATGTAAGCCGCGAGTTTGCCCACCAGAATCACATGATCCAATCGCTTGGCATGCGTCCGTCCCAACCAGGCGCCAAGCTCTTCGTGCATCGCCGGCCCCATGTCCGCAAGCTCAAGCATGTCACCGAGAATCGCAATGCGTCGACGTGACGGATCACCAAAGTGAGCCAGTGTATTCAGCGCTGCCTTCATTGAATCAGGATTGGCGTTGTAGGCATCGTTGATTAACGTCAGATCACCAAGCTGCTGTATCTCCAAGCGCATGTCCGCGCCGAGAACTTTAAGCATATGCTCAGCAAACTCCGGCTTGGTGATGTCGATGCATTCCCAATTGGCAACGGGCAAAGCCAACATCGCGTTCATGGCATTGTGTTCACCATGCAACGGGATTTTCAGGGACAGGTGTTCGACCTGCCAATTGCCAAAGACATCCTGCTCCAGCGAGTATTGGACATCAAATGCCACGCCGGTGGCCGTGGTTTGCGACTCGGTCAAAACGTAATCACAGTTGGCGGACTTGCCGAATCGGACAATCTGCGCTTCGTCATTGACAGTGACATCCGCAAGCAACGGCTCATCGCCGGGGATGACCGCCAAACCATCTCGCGTGAGATAGTCGATGAGCGTTGCCTTTTCTTTTGCAATGGCTTCACGGCTTCCGAAGTGCCCGATGTGAGCGGTGCCGATGTTGGTGATCACTGCCACGTCAGGTCGGACGATGTCAGCCAGTTGTGCAATTTCACCGGGGTGATTCGTGCCGACTTCCGCAACGACAAAGCGGTCGGAGAGTGTCGTATTAAGCAGTGTCAACGGGACGCCGAGGTGGTTGTTAAAACTCTTGGGACTTTGATAGCCACGTGATTGCAGACTCAGTGCTTGATGAATCAGGCGGCGTGCCGTGGTCTTACCATTGGAGCCGGTGACAGCAATGACTTTGATGCCTTTTTCCCGGAGCGTTGCACGCCAGGCGCGAGCAAGGTCCTGCAAGGCACGAACGGTATTATCCACCAGCAAGACGGGGACGAGTGGCTCTTCCAAGTCCATCGCGGGTTGGCGTCGGTCGACAATGAGCATCGAAGCGCCCTGCTCGATGGCTGAGCGTAAAAAATCATGTCCATCAAAGCGTTCACCACGGATGGCAAAGAAACCATCGCCCGGACCGACGGAGCGCGAGTCGATACTGATATCCTGCACGCCCACATCATCGTTGCCCGGCGTGACGAGCCATGTGCCACTGGTAATGGTCTGAAGTTGTGTCGGGGTCCAGGTACTCATTGTTTAGGGACTTGGGACTAGCGACTAGGGACTAGGGCAAGGCAACGTTTAGCCGATTCAATTTTGCCTTGCCTGTCTTAATCCAGTCTTTAGTCCCTAGTCGCTAGTCCCTTCTTCATCAAAACATCTCTGGCCACTTCGCGGTCATCGAAGTGCGTTTTTTCGGTGCCCAGAATCTGGTAGTCTTCGTGGCCCTTGCCTGCGATCAGAACCGTGTCGTCAGCATCAGCCAAGGCGATGGCCTGTTCGATGGCAGCCTTGCGGTCTTCAATCACACGGACATCGCAGGTGGTCTGTTTGGGGACACCAGCCTGAATGTCATCAATGATTTTAAACGGATTTTCCGTGCGCGGGTTATCACTGGTAATGATGGCAATATCACTGTAATCACAGGCTATTTTTGCCATCTTCGGTCGCTTGGTCGCATCACGATCACCGCCACAACCAAAGACGCAGATCAACTTGCCATTGCATAACGGCTTGATGGCTGAGAGCACATTTTCCAATGCATCATGCGTATGGGCATAGTCCACCAATACGGTAGGCAACAATCCATCGGGCGCATCATCAAGCGTGACCAACTCCAAACGACCGGGCACGCCCTTGGCTTCTTCGAGAATCGAACGGAGTCTGCGGGCAACGGGCGTGATCGTATTGGCAGCGGCGATGGCCTGGATGGTGTTGTATAAATTGTGTCGACCGATGAGCGGGATATCCAACTCGTAGCTGCCCCACGGCCCTGCCATGCGTGCGTAGCTTCTTGCAGAACTCATCTTCAAAATCGTTGCAATGCACTTACCTGTGTCTGCAATGTCCTGTGGCTTTTCGACAGGTGAGGTTTCGGTGACATGACAGTGAAGCTGACGGGCTTTGCAATGTTCGAGCATCTGCGGTGCGGAAGGGTCATCACCATTGACAATGGCCCAGCCCTTATCCGAAACCATCTCGAAGAGCTTGGCTTTGGCGGCAGCGTAGTTGGCCATCGTGCCATGGTAGTCCAGATGATCACCGGTGAGATTGGTGAAGACAGCGGTGTGGAAATTCAGTGCTGCGATGCGACCTTGATCCAGCGCGTGACTGGAGACTTCCATGACGGCGGCAGCGCATCCGTTGTCGACCATTTTCGCCAGCAGACGCGCCAGTTCGACACTGCCGGGCGTGGTGAGTTGGGCGGTGGAGCGTTCGATGCCATCGTCG
>JBICHS010000020.1:0-3417 GCA_043101135.1 Phycisphaeraceae bacterium JB051 | reverse complement strand
AAACACGGTTATGTCGAACGTCCTGTTGATTGGGAATATTCTTCGATCCATCGTTACATTGCAAAAGGTATCATGGATGAGAATTGGGGAACTGGCGAATACATAATCGATATGGATTTGGGATAATTCAAGTCAACGGCTCGCCAAGGCAGGTGATACGTTTGTCTTCGCGAGCCGGATCGTGTCGATCCGGTGTCTTGTAAAGCGCACATTAATCCGCAGCCAAAGGTAATGTTCTTTGTCGACGGATGTAGTGATACACATTGTTCAAATAGGTCGCGTCTTTCACGGGTTTGGTTGACCCGCATTCTGCCCACCATGATGTGACAGGTTTGCCCCAGCGTTTGTTGAGTTCCTGAGTCATCCATCGTTTAAGCCACATGAGAATGGCATCGGGTTCAATCGAGAATTTTGCATCAAGCAAGACATGAACATGATCACCCTCCGGTGGTGCAGCACATACGCGGTATTCCCAACCACCGCGCTCACAGATTGCAGGAATCAAAGCTTCGATCACCGCTCGTTGTGCAGCTGTCAGGTAAACAGCATCGCCTTTGCGTTTGTCCTGAGCATCATTGAGTCGCTCATCGTCGCGACGGATAAAGTCTTCGCCCGGAGCGTTATGTTGACGGTCAACTGTCGGGCGATCATCCCCATGTAAACGTGTTGCGTATGTCCCAAAGGTGATATGCCACGTGGTTGCATTGGGATTGAGCGTCTGTTGCATGGTTTAATCATACAACGCAAAAGGCATCGGCTCGACACGAGCCGGCTCGCCAAGGCAGGGGAGATGTCAATGTCTCCGCGAGCCGGATCGTGTCGATCCGGTGTCTTGAAAAAACGTGTTATGCGTGTTGTTTTTGGCGGTATTCGGTGGGGGACATGCCGTGGGTGGTTTGCATTTGGCGGATGAGTGTGTGGGAGGTACCGAAGCCGGATTGCTCTGCGACCTGCGTGATGGGGAGGTTGGTTTCCTTAAGCAGGATCAGGGCACGTTGGAGTTTTTGTTGAATGAGATATTGGCCGGGACTGATGCCCATTTTGTCGACAAAGCGGCGGGTGAGATGTTCACGGCTCACATCAAAGCGGGCCGCGATGGATTTGAGTGACAACGTGCCGGTGGGGTGTTGGAGCAGTTGTTCGATGGCTTGATCGACAGGCGGTTCGGTTTTCTGCCAACGGGCGCGCAGGTCATCAGCAATTTGCATCACCAAACGATTCACAGCCGATGCCATGTCGTATGGATCGGTGTTTCGTTTGGGAGCTGCCATGTCGTAAATCTGGTTGAAGGTGCGCATGGTTGATGACTTGGGATCAATGGTGAGAATCGAGCCGAACTGTTGGCGGAGATAATGCCAATGTTCACGCAACCCCGCGCCCGAGAGATTCAGCCAGATGCATTCGTATTCTTCATCACGGCCCGGTTCCAGGTAATAGCGTGTGTCTTCCATGTAGCTGAAGACGAAGGCTTGTTCTTGCTTGACGACGAACTTCTGCCCGCGTTCGACATAGTTGATCGAGCCTCGGATGTTGTACTGGATGCAGAGGCAATGATGCGGGCCGCGGTCATGATTGGACCAGTTATATTTTTCACTGGGCATTTTTGTGTCATGGCCATACGACCAGACGGACCAGAAAGGGGGCTCGGAACTCGGTTCGAGGATGGGAAGTTGGGCCATATCACAAAATATACATTAACTATCACAATATTGTCGTTGAAATTCACGGAATTTGAGTAACAATAATCAAAGTTTGTCACACGCTGTTAATCAGGAGCAAAACAATGGCCACAGCCACCATCGACAAAGAAGCCAAGAAGGGCCACGAAGCCCACATGCAGACCGCCGAAAACCAGAAGGGTCTTCCCGGTAAATTCACCCGTCCGATCAAGATCACTTTCCTTGGAGCCGGTTCGGCTTTCTGCCCGCGTCTGTGTAACGACGTGCTGCAGATGCCCGGTGCCGACAAGGGCGAAATCTTCCTCGTTGATATCGACGAAGAACGTCTGAACACCATGCACCAGCTCATCGAAAAGCTCATCGGTGTCAAGGGTCGCAGCGAAGGTTGGACCGTCAAGTCCTCCACCGATCGCAAGCAAGCCCTGCCCGGCAGCACCTATGTCGTCAGTTGCATCGAAGTGTCAGGCACCGACTGCGTCAAGTTCGATAACGACATTCCGCTGAAGTACGGCATCGACCAGTGCATCGGCGACACCATCGGCCCCGGTGGTCTGTTCAAAGCTTTGCGTACCGTCCCGGTCTTCCTGGATGTGCTGCGTGACATGCGTGACATCTGCCCCGATGCATGGATGCTCAACTACACCAACCCGATGAACATCATGTGTCTTGCAGCCGCCCGTGCGGTGCCGGAAATCAAGGTCGTTGGCCTTTGTCACTCCGTGCAGGGCACCAGCCATCTGCTTGCCAAGTATGCTGATGTTGAATATGACGAAATGGAATGGGAATGTGCAGGCATTAACCACCTTGCATGGTTCACCACCCTCAAGCACAACGGCGAAGATCTCTACGAAAAGACTTTGTACAAGAAGTTCTCCGAAGAAATCGCTGAAGGTCATGCCGAGTATGATCGCGGTGAAGCCCTTGCCGATGCCACTGATGCCGGTCGCATCAAGGACTACGAATTCCCGTACAAGATGAAGGACCTTGTCCGCAAAGACATGTGCGTGAACTTCGGTGCGTTCATCACTGAATCCTCGGGCCACCTGTCTGAATACCTGCCTTACTACCGCAAGAGCGAAGAAGGCAAGAAGCTCTGGCGTTTGACCTATGACGGCGGTTCACGTTTCTATGCCACCAACTGGCCTAACTGGCGCAAGAGTGCTGACAAGGAACGCATGGACATGGTCAAGGGTGAAAAGGAAGTCGGCTGGGAACGCAGCTGGGAATACGCTTCCTGGATTATCGAAGGTCGTGAAAAGGATCAGCCCGTTCGCATCCATGGCAACATCGCCAACTTCGATGCTACCGGCCGTGGTCCCGTCATCACCAACCTGCCTTCCGACGGCTGCGTGGAAGTCGCCTGTCTGATCGACCGCAACGGCATCCACCCGACGCGTTATGGTGCACTGCCCCCGCAGATGGCCGCCATTTGTCGCCTGAACATGAACATGTTCGACCTCGCTGCCAAGGCCTGTATCGAGAAGTCCAAGGAAGCTGCGATTCACGCGTTGATGCTTGACCCCCTGTGTGCCGCCGTGCTCACCCCGGGCGAAATCCGCAAGATGACCAACGAGATGTTCGACGCCGAAGCCGAGTTCCTTCCCGGCTACGAATAAAATCGAATATCACAAATTGTGATTGCAAGTAAAAAACGGGCTGGCCATGCAAGTGGTCAGCCCGTTTTGTTTTTGATTTAATGTCTCGTCAAAGCCGTGTCACTCCCGCGGCACGGGTTGCC
>JBICHS010000019.1:0-2685 GCA_043101135.1 Phycisphaeraceae bacterium JB051 | reverse complement strand
TCGCCCTTAAGGACCGGCAGGATACTCTTGCCATCACAGTGTTGCTGAGGCTGTGCATCCAACCCGCAGACTTCAAGCACCGTCGGGTAAATGTCAGGCGTGGTGGTGACACAATTTGAAACGCTGCCGGCTTCGATCGTGCCCGGGAGCTTGATCACCAATGGTTCACGCGTGCCCCCTTCGTACATCCAACCTTTGCCTTCAGCTAACGGTGCGTTACAGGTCGGTGAACCTTCAGCAGTCGCAAGACCACCGTTGTCGGAGGTGAAGATGAAGAGCGTGTTGTCTTCCTCGCCGGCATCGGTAATCGCCTGCATGAGTTTGCCAAGGTTTTCATCCATGCTCTTGATCATGGCAGCATAGACCGGGTCTGACTGGATCACGCGACGACGAACGCGCATATCCTTCTTGTGATCACAGGGGAAAAACTCACCATCGACAAACGGCTCAACGGTGTCAATGCCCATGTCCTTGGCCTTTTGTTCAAAGTACGCGATGTACTCCTGCTTGGCCTGGATCGGCGTGTGGACAGTGTAATACCACATGTTCAAAAAGAACGGTTTGTCAGCTTCACGGTTTTCAATAAGCTTGACAGCTTCGTCGGTGATGCGATCGGTGAGGTATTCACCTTCGGGTCCCTCAGGCAACGTCGGGATGTTGTAAGGACTGAAATACCCCTTCCAGGGATGGCCCATCTGACAGCCAGCAACATTGGCATCAAAGCCCTGCTTATCCGGCCAATAGTCTTCGAGCCCAAGATGCCATTTGCCGACATGCCAGGTCTGATAGCCGTTGTCCTTCATGCACTTTGCAAGGTTGTATTCACCGGTCTCCAGTTGCTTGATGTAAGGCACGTCGATGAGCTTGCCATGAGCTGGATGTCCACGTCCGTGGTCGATGTAATTGGTCACACCCAGTCTTGCCGGATACTTACCCGTGAGCATTGAGGCGCGGGTGGGTGAACAGACCGGGCAAGACGCATAGGCATCGGTGAAGCGCATGCCCTGTGCGGCAAGTTTGTCCAGATTAGGCGTTTCGTAAAACTCTGAACCGTAGCAGGTCGAATCCTTCCAGCCATAGTCATCAAGCAGGACCAATACAACATTTGTGCGTTTCATCGTGGACTTTCTGAGAATAAGTGTTTATCAATTCTGATAGATTATTGCCAATAACACAGGGACAAACAATATTGATTTTGAACGCTTTTTGTCATTTTTGATAAAATCTAACCATGGCAAAAAAAGTCATCACCACGATTCGTTATCTCTCGCCATCGACCAAGGACGTGCTCCGCTGTGGCATGGGGACACAGCCGGCAGGCAGTTGCCAGGAGAATTTTCTGACCACGGAATATGCGATGCTTTACATGGTCGAAGGTCGGGCGACATATGTGGATGATGATCACAAGGCGATCCCCATCAAGGCTGGTGATGTTTGGCAGCGTTTGCCCAACGTGGTGCATTCAGTGTTCTGTCATGAGCCATGCATGTGGCATCACGTGGCAGTGCCGGCTGCGGTGATCCCCCTGCTTGAGGTTGCTGGGATCGACACCATCAAACCCATCGTCTTTCACATCGGCAAACACCCGCAGATTATCCGTCGTTATGAGCAAGTCCGCCGAAGACTGCATGATGGACCGCAAAGTCAATTGCCTTACAGCATGATGGCGATGCAGCAATTGATGATCGACATGCATCAATTGGCAAAGTCGGCAGGCAAAGATGAAGAAGACCATTGGCTCGATCGTGCGCGACAGTTACTTGGGCAGAATCTAGACCAGCGCATCGCAACAGAAAATATCGCTGACCACTTGGGCATGACCTATGCCAGCTTCCGCAAGAAATTCACACAGGCCACCGGCACCAGTCCCGGGCAATACCGCATTCGCCTACGCCTGCAGCAGGCTCAGGAACAATTGGCAGGTTCGCATTTGAGTATCGCGGACATTGCGCAAAATCTGGGCTATCCCGATGTCTACAGCTTCAACACACAGTTCGCCCGACACATGGGGCTCCCCCCCGGGCAATACCGCAAACAGTGGCAATGGGATAACAAAGCCTGACCACTCAGTTGCTCTGTCCATAAAAAAACGCCCATCATATGGATGAGCGTTGGAGTTCGATAGCAGTTCATCTTGCGATTGACTGCATGCTTATTTCTTATCTTGCATTTTCACGTCCACCGGGGCGATCATCAGCTTGTCCAACTGGGCACCGGCCTCGCGGCGACTGACAACAAAAGTGTGTTCACCCTTGGTCAACTTGGCGGTATAAGCTTCACCTTTGTATTTACCCGCTTCGGTCGGGACGCGGTAACGAACAGGCTGCTTGATCAAGGCTTTGCTGGCATTCCACTTCACATCCCATGTCTCACGCTTTTCTTTGTCTAATTGCGTGAAAAATGAATCTTCACGGCCTGACATGCCACGCCCAACGGCCCAGAATTGATACTCACCGTCAGCAGGAACCTCAAACGTAAACGTCACATTTGCCTTCTTGGTCTGCTTGTCAAAAGCGACCACCTTCCCACCTGATGCCTCAGCCACTTCAATGATATTGGCTGCGTCCACCGCGGCATCTTCAGCTTCAATTTCAATGACTTCTGCGAATGCAAACTGGGCACCAAGCAGAATCATTAACATGCTCATCCATTTTGTCATCGTGTAAACCTCCTGATAGTCCTTGT
>JBICHS010000018.1:0-12852 GCA_043101135.1 Phycisphaeraceae bacterium JB051 | reverse complement strand
ACGAATTGGTTCAACGTGGCTTTGAAGTCCATGTCTGGTGGGTGTTGGATATCCAAAAGGAAGCACCACTTGATCCGCGGATCAAGCAGCATGTGATTTTCTCGGGTTTGCGGTATCTCTATCGTTTTGGTCGACCGGTGATGGATGCTCTGGGCAAGCTGTCACAAAAACTCTACACCGATAAAAAACGCAGCCGCTTCATGCAGAAGCGCGAGAAGTACATGTCCGCGATGATGGGCAACTTCCTCAAGCTCGTTGCTGATGGTGTTGAAACCGACCCCGGGCCGCTGCGTCGTTTCATTCGTGAAGTGACCGAAGCCAAAGTCACGCACCTTCTGCCCATGCTTGCGGCGGTGGCACCCTATGCTCTAAAAGCACGTGAGAAGTGCCCGCTCAAGCCCAAGTGTCAGATGATCTTTCAGGGCTATGAACTCTACATCAACTATGCCCGGTTAATCGGGATTGAGCAGGATGTCTACGCCCGCATGCGCGAGTGTGCCAACCAAACCGATTGGCAGGCCGTCTGTGTCAGCGAAGATTACAAGCATCGCGTCATGGACGATATCGGTGTGGCTGCGGATCGCCTCATTGCCATCCCACCTGGTGTGCCCGATCAACAGACGGTTACGCGAGAGCAAGCTGTCGCCAACATGCGCAAGCATCCCTGGTTCAGTGAGGATGTCCCGGTGATCACTTACCTTGGTCGTCAGGATGTGGAGAAGGGGATTGACCTGCTGCTCTATGCTTGCAAAATTCTTGTCGAGCGTGGCATCAAGTTCAAGCTGTTCATTGCAGGCCCGACGCTCTTTGGTGAATCCAATCAGGGCATGATCGTTCAGCTCATCGAAAACCTGCGCTTGACGGATTACATCATCCGCACCAAGTTCGTGCCTGATGAGTTTCGTACCAATCTCTTTGCTGCAAGCACCTGTGTGGTCTACCCGTCGATTCACCGTGAACCATTCGGTATGGTGCCTGTCGAAGCCGGGGCCTTCGGGACACCCGCGGTTGTGCCTGCCTACGGCGGTGTTGCAAAAACCATCGACATCAACGGCTACAAATCAGGCTTGCATTTTGACGTGTGGGATTCAGGGTCACTGGCCGATCAATTGCAAAAGCTCATCGAAGACAAGCCGCTTTGGCAGCAACTTTCCGATCAGGGTCCTAAGGTCGCTGAGTATTACTCGGTACCCAATCTGGCCAACCGCATTCTGGACCTGATGCAGTTGCCGCATCAACCCAATGCATAAGACAGCACAGCATATATTTGCTGTACAGAATCGCTGGGTGGATGTATCCCGGTGTACTTATCTTCTGTAGGGCAGAACGGCATCCCAGAATGACATAATCATGTCAACGGTACCTTCCACAGAATAGTCCGGTCCCATCAGACAAACGACAACTGTAAGCGCTCCAGCAAATGCCAGAAAGAGTATGAGTTGATCACCTTGTCGCCGACGCATGGCATTACCCTTACTTTGAGTAAACAACCAAAAACCGTAATTAGAACTGCTCGGACCTTTATCACATAGCGCTGCATCGGCGTTACAGGCCGCAGACTTGATACAAATGCGATGAATTATCTAAATTAATATTCTCTAAATACAAACACCGCAGAGACACATTGGCTGCATCTCTGCGGTGATAAAAGATTTGTATGAATTTCAGGTCGACTTAAACCGAAAGCTTGGTTTTCAGACGATTCATCGCTTCGTTGATATTTTCGCGACTGTTGAATGCACTGATACGGAAGTAGCCTTCACCTGAAGCACCAAAACCGCTGCCGGGGGTGCCGACGATATTGCATTCATTAAGCAACTTGTCGAAGAAGTCCCAGCTGGCCATACCGCCCGGCGTCTTGACCCACACATAAGGAGCGTTTTCACCACCGAAGGTTTCGATGCCCATGCCGGTGAGGGTGTTGCGGACGATCAGGGCGTTCTCCATGTAGAAGCCAACGGTCTGCTTGATCTGCTTCTTGCCTTCTTCACTGTAAGCTGCAGCAGCACCCTTTTGGATGACGTAGGATGCGCCGTTGAACTTGGTGCAGTGGCGACGGTTCCAAAGCTTGTGCAGCGAAACATCATTGCCATCGCCGTCCTTACCCATCAGAGTCTTGGGCACGACAAGGAAGCCGCAACGCATGCCGGTGAAGCCAGCGTTCTTGGAGAAGCTGCGGGACTCAATCGCCACTTCACGGGCACCTTCGATTTCATAGATCGAGTGGGGCACGGAGCTGTCCTGGATGAATGCTTCGTAGGCTGCGTCATAAAGAATGATCGAGCCGTTTTCCTTGGCATAGTTCACCCATGCGGCCAACGCTTCCTTGGTCATCACCGCACCGGTGGGGTTGTTCGGTGAGCAAAGGTAAATCACGTCCACCTTCTGCTTGGGCAACTCGGGGATGAAGTCATTATCCGCAGTCATCGGCATGTAGACCAGGCCTTCGTATTCACCCTTGTCGTTGGCCTCACCGGTGTTGCCGATCATCACGTTGGTGTCGACGTACACGGGATAAACGGGGTCGGTCACCGCGATGACGTTGCCTTTACCAAGGATGTCGAGGATGTTGCCGGTGTCGCATTTTGCGCCGTCGGAGATGAAGATTTCATCTGCAGCCACATCGCAGCCGCGTGCTTTGTAGTCGTTTTCGACAATGGCTTCACGCAAAAAACCGTAGCCTTGTTCGGGGCCATAGCCTTTGAAGGTTTCACGAGAGGCCTGTTCGTCGACGGCTTCGTGCATCGCCTTGACGATGGCATCGGGCAGTGGTTCGGTGACGTCACCGATACCGAGCTTGATAATCTTGGCTTGAGGATTGGCTGCCTGGAATTCGCCCACACGACGAGCGATCTCAGGAAACAGGTAGCCTGCCTTGAGCTTGAGGAAGTTGTCATTGATGGTTGCCATGAGTGTGTGTCCTAACTTGTTTAAACACGTTATTACCAAATTTCGTGGGTCTATGGTTTGAAGATTTTAACCACAGATGCACACAGATAAACACAGATGTCACACGCTTGATTTGTCATTCCCGCGGAGGCGGGAATCCATGTCTTGTTGATGAATTGTTAATCCCGATGGATTCCCGCCTGCGCGGGAATGACGAACCGGTTTTATCTGTGTTCATCTGTGTGTATCTGTGGTTACTTGTCTTTTACGAGCCGACTTTATCTTCAGCCATCGCCTTGCATGCTGCCAAAGCTTCGTCGAGTTTGCTGGCGTCTTTGCCGCCGGCCTGGGCTTGATCGGGACGACCACCGCCACCACCGCCGGTGATGGTTGCTGCTTGCTTGACCCAGTCACCTGCTTTGAGTCCCTTGGCAATGATGTCCTTGGGGACCGATGCGATGAAGGCGAGTTTACTGCCATCATCAGCTGCAAGGAGGATGGCTGCGTTCTCGCCATGCTTGTTCTTGAACACGTCCATCGCGGTACGCAGCGTCTTGCCATCCGCACCGGGGACTTTGCAGATGATCACGCTGCCAGTCGCTTCGTCAGCCAATGCCTTGGCGGTTTCGACAATGTTACCCGCTGCAGCTTTGCTTGCCTGCTTGGCATGTTCCTTAACCTTGTTCTGCAGGTCACCGAGCATGTCACGGATCTTGGCTTTGATGAGCAGGGGAAGCTGCTTCTCATTGACAGCGGTGGTGATCTCCGCGATCGCGGTTGCCAGCTCTTCGACCGGTTGGTTTTTCAGTGCCTCTGCACGAGCCAGCAGGGAGTCTGCCTGTGCGGTTGCCTTATGGGCTGCAGGTCCGGTCAAACCAATCAGGCGACGGATACCCTTGGCGACGGCTTCTTCGCTGATGACGACGAAGCCTTCCGCATCACCGGTCTTTTTCATGTGCGTGCCGCCACAGAACTCAATGGAGTAGCCAGGCCACTGGTCATTGTCCGGGTCGCCAACGAGTTCGCTGACCTTCGGGCCGATGGAGACCACGCGGACGGTCGACGGGTATTTCTCACCAAACACCGCACGCAGGCCGTTGATCGATTGGCCTTGTTCCAAAGGCACATATTCATAGTTCACAGGCATGTCCGCAGCAATATCCGCGTTGACCGTCTCTTCAACCTTTTCAATCTGCTCGATGGTGACCGCAGCATTTTGCGTAAAGTCAAAACGCAGCTTTTCGTCATCAACCAATGAACCTCGCTGATCAGCATCGGCGTTGACGTGCTTACGCAAAGCACGGTTGAGCATATGCGTGGTGGTGTGATTGGAGGTGATGAGTTTGCGACGTTGCTTGTCCACCGTGATCGTCACGTCCTGTTCACCGGCTTCAACTTGACCTGTTCCCAAATGGAAATACACATCGCCGACCTTTTGGGTATCGGTGACGGTGAAGGTGTTACCGTTGACCGTGATGCTGCCTGTGTCGCCGATCTGGCCACCGGACTCCGCGTAGAAGGGGGTGGTGTCGGTGAGGACCGCGGTGACTTCGCCCAAGTCGAAAACCTGGACGTTGGTCTTGCCTGCAAATTCGGTTTCTTCGTAGCCGATGAACTCGGTGGCCTTGAACTTGTTTTTCTGCACCAGCTCCACAAGCAGGGCAGTGACGTCGGTCTTGCTGCCACCGGCTTTGGAGATTTCCTGGTGCTGCTTCCAACACTTTTGGAATTCGGGTTCGTCGACCTTGAGGCCTTGTTCGTCTGCCATCAGACGAGTAAGGTCCAACGGGAAACCGTAGGTTGCATAGAGCTCAAAGGCATCTTCGCCGGAGATGGTTTTGTTTTTCGAGCTGGCTGCTGCGCGATTGAAAAGTTCAATGCCGCGATCCAGTGTCTTGCGGAAAGCGATTTCTTCTTCCTTGAGTTCGTCGATGACAGCCTGCGGATTCTTTGCCAGTTCCGGGAAGCTCTCGCCGAAGTTTTCGACGACGGTGGGGACGAGCTTGTAGAAGAACGGCTCTTCCAGGCCGAAGGTCTGCTTGCCGAAGCGCACTGCGCGACGCAGGATGGAACGCAGGACGTAGTTGCGCCCATCATTGCCACAGTGTGCACCGTCGGACAAAGCAAACGTCAGGGTGCGGATGTGGTCAGCAATGACGCGGTAAGCGATGTCGACTGCGTTTTCCAAAGTGTCTTCGCCACCGTCATACGGCTTGGCACCGGTGACTTCTTCGATGGCTGCGAAAATCGGCGTGAACACGTCGGTGTCGTAGTTACTGGTTTTGCCCTGCAGGATACGCGTGATGCGTTCAAAGCCCATGCCGGTGTCGACATGCTTGGCAGGCAGCGACTCAAGCGAGCTGTCCTGCTTGCGGTTGAACTGCATGAACACGAGGTTCCAGATTTCGATGACCTGCGGGTTGTCCGCGTTGACATGTGCAGCGCCGGAGAAATCGGGCGTGCCGTCGTAGTGGATTTCCGAGCAGGGACCGCACGGGCCGGTGTCACCCATTTCCCAGAAGTTGTCCTTCTTGTTGCCGGGATGGATGCGGTCTTCTGGCAGGAATTTACTCCAGAGTGCTTTGGCTTCGGTGTCCGGTTCCAAACCTTCGGATGCATCACCTTCAAAGTAGGTTGCATGCAAACGGTTGGGATCAAGACCCCAGACATCAACGAGCAGTTCCCATGCCCAGGCGATGGCTTCAGTCTTGAAGTAATCGCCGAAGGACCAGTTGCCGAGCATTTCGAAAAACGTGTGGTGATAGGTGTCCTTACCCACATCGTCAAGGTCATTGTGCTTACCACCTGCGCGAATGCACTTCTGCGTATTGGCAGCACGCGGGTAGGGCGGCTCTTCGGTACCCAGGAAGTAAGGCTTGAACTGGTTCATGCCAGCGTTGGCAAAAAGCAGCGTCGGGTCGTTATGCGGGACAACCGGCGACGAGGGCACAAAGGTGTGACCGTGCTTTTGGGCGAAGAAGTCAATGAACTGCTGACGGATTTCGTTGCTCGTTGGCATGTTGGTTTTCCGGGTTCCGGACTTGGCCGGGGTTTGGGGTACCGTGTTTTCTTTAACCATTTTGAATCGCAAAGTATAGCGGATTTGGACGAAAAGTTCATGGGGCAGGGGGATGCAACGCGTGATGCGATATCGACAGCGTGCTGTTGGGGCAGTAGAAATTATCCCGCTGTAAACCGTATTGGAGCATGTAGTCACGAGCGCCGATGTTGATCTTGTACGGGCCATCGGTGTTGGTGACGTTCTGCCCGCCAAACTGGCCGTCTGTGCCTCGTCAGAAATGAATGCATCGTCCGGTTTCCATCAGATCGGTTTTTTCAGATTTCAGCTTCACGATACGGTTGCGTCAGACATCGATTGATCATATAATTCGTCAAATGGCGAAGTAACGAAGTGTGTTCCCTGCGTTCATGATCCACAAGGAGCCGAGCATGAAAGAATTTCTGGCAATCACCAAAGCGCTGTCGGATGAAAATCGTGTCCGAGCCTTAATGGCACTCAACGATGGGGAGCTGTGTCTCTGTCAGATCATCGAAGTCCTGGGGCTCGCGCCAGCAACTGTGTCCAAACACATGTCGATTCTCTTTGATGCTGGATTGATCCAACGTCGCAAGGATGGCAAGTGGCATTACTATCGACTCGCGCGCCAAGACGCACCTCAGATGGTTGAGCAGGCGCTGCAATGGGCGCTACAGGCACTCGATGGTGAGAAGGTCATTGTCACTGACGCCAAGACATTGTGTTGCATCCGAGACAAAGATCGCCAGGAGGTGTCGGCATGCTACAGCAAAAACTAAAAGTCCTTTTCCCTTTCACCTGCGACGTTCACCTGGTTAACTGACATTGCGCGACGTGTGTCATCGATTTTTAAACAAGAGAATTCCAAAATGAAAAACAGTCTTACCAAGAGTCTTGGTTTTTTGGATCGCTATTTAACAGTCTGGATTTTTACAGCCATGGCCATCGGCGTGGGGCTTGGTTACCTGGTGCCTGATGTTGCCAATGGTTTAAGTGAAATGAAGTTTTCACCTGAGAGTACCACCAGCATTCCCATCGCGCTGGGTTTGATCCTGATGATGTACCCGCCGTTAGCCAAGGTGCGTTACGAGGAGTTGCCGGATGTGTTTCGCAACGTGAAGGTGCTTGGTTTATCACTGATTCAAAACTGGATCATCGGCCCGATTCTGATGACTGCTTTGGCGATCGGCTTTTTCGGTTTCCTTGCACCCTCACTATTGGGGGAGAATCCAATCTGGGCGCAGTACATGATTGGCTTGATCATGATCGGGCTTGCGCGTTGCATTGCAATGGTCATCGTCTGGAACGAACTTGCCAAGGGTGACAACGAATATTGTGCAGGCCTGGTTGCGTTTAACAGTATTTTCCAGATCGTGTTTTACAGCATCTATGCATGGGTCTTTGTCACATGGCTGCCACCGATGCTCGGACTTGAAGGTAGTGCGGTGGCTATCACCATGAGTGAAATTGCCCTCAGCGTGCTGGTGTATCTTGGCATTCCTTTCGCTGCTGGCATGATCACGCGCCTGGTCATGGTCAAAGCCAAAGGACGTGACTGGTACGAAACGGTTTTGATTCCCCGCATCTCACCGATCACGCTCATCGCGCTACTCTTTACCATCGTGGTGATGTTTGCTCTGCAGGGCCAGCGAATCGTTGCGCGCCCGTGGGATGTGCTCTTGATCGCAGTCCCGCTGCTGATTTACTTCGTGGTGATGTTCATCGTGAGTTTTGTCATGGGGCGGAAGGTTGGTGCTGATTACAGTAAGACAGCAACGTTGAGTTTCACGGCAGCAAGTAACAACTTTGAGCTTGCGATTGCTGTGGCCGTTGCCGTGTTCGGCATTCAATCTGGAGCCGCCTTTGCCGCAGTGATTGGCCCGTTGGTTGAGGTGCCTGTGCTCATCGCTTTGGTCGGCGTTTCCCTGAAGCTTCAACGCAAGTGGTTTACCTCACCGGATACCACACCGATGGCCACAGCTGACGCGGGATGTCCCAGCAGCATTTGATCAGGCTTTTTGAGAAACACAATGGTCTTGAGCACGGTCAGACGTTACCACCAGATTTTGGTTTGCGTGCCGTACTCCAATTGACATAGACTGTCACCATAGCTGCCGGTGGGGATGCCCAGTTCGGTGCGTTGACGCCACTTGCCTGAGCCATCGACCATAAACACATTCGCACCACCGGGGCCGCGATCCAGATAACGATTGGAACCGACGGTGAAATCGTTTTTGCCTGTCATGTGACCGGAGACGGAATCGAAGGACAGGTTGTAGGTACGCACGGTGTCGACGATGATTTCGTCGTAGGCTGCTTCATGTTCAATGTTGTCATGCAGTGGTTCGACTTTGTCAGGCAAGAGTTTGACCCATTGCGCACCGGTGTCTTTGGCATTGACCCACGTGCCGGTGCTGTTGATGTTCTGACGCATCAGGCCGGTGCGACCACCGAGAATCGAATAGCCGATCACGGAAGTCTGACCGCTGGCAAAAGAAGCGCCCGTGGCAGGGCCCCAATAGCTGTCGGTGTTGGCAGCCGTGTTCTTGGGGCAATAGAAATTCTCACGCGTCAGACCGTACTGCAACATGTAATCGCGTGCTGCACCATTGATCCGATACGGGCTACTCGTCTTGGCATCATGGATGTCACCAAACTGACCGTTGGCACCATCCCAGTTGCCCAGATCAGGCAGCTTGAGTTTGTTGTCATTGGACGTCATCAACATTGCCTGACCCACACCCCGGACATTGGCAAGACACTTGATCCGAACCGCCGACTCCCGGGCTTTTGCCAACGCCGGTAACAGGATGGCAATGAGCAATGCGATAATCGAAATGACGACCAGTAACTCGATCAACGTGAATGCGAATTGGCTTGTGCGGGTATGGTTTTTCATGACGTTGTGCTTTTCAAATCAGAGAAATCGATTAGCCAGAGATCAGTTTGAAAACGCAAAACTTTCGATCTGTTCATTAATTATAGATTTCAATGACACACAATCAATCAATAACCCATAAACATGCCATGTCCACAGCGTGTTATATCTCGTGTAATGCGCATTCAATAGTACTTTGGCGTGATAATCAACCTGGACGTGATGCCCAAAGGATGCTTTGAGACAAGGTGTTGCAGGACGTGTTTTAAGGTAATGGTCAGCTTACCACCACAGGTAATTGGAACTGCTTTCCAGTTGATGCAGACCTGCACCGGATGCGCCGTTGATGCCCATGAGGTCTTCCTGCTTCCAACGACCTGAGCCGTCGATGAGTACGACGTTGGTGCCGTTGCGACCTTGTTTGAGATAGCGGTTATTGCTGTAGGGATTGTTGCCTTTGAAGTGCCCGGAGATATCGTCGAAACGACCGGACGTGTTTGAGCGTGTGACGTCGGTGACGATCTCGTCGTAATAGGCTTCGTTTTCCATATCCAGTTGGATGGATTCAACACCGTCAGCAGCCATGTAGTACCACTTTGCTCCTGAATCCCTGGCATTTTGTGAGGTGCCTGACCCGGTGAGACTGGCACGTTGCAATCCGACACGCCCGCCGATGAGGTTGTAGCCGGAGATGCAGTAGCCATAAGCTGAAACGCCTGCGTTGAACGGATCGCCCGTTGCTGATCCCCAGTATTCGTCCCGGTTGGCCAGGGGATTGTTAGGACAATAAAACGAATCACGGACCAGCCCGTAACTGAGCATGTAATCGCGGGCGCCACCGTTGATGTGATACGGGTGAGATTTTTTGACGGAGCTGATGTCGTCCCAGTAACCACCCCAGTTGCCCGTGTCAGGCAGCTTCTGTTTGTTGTCATTGGATGCCATCAACATCGCCTGGGCAATACTCCGTGCGTTGACCAGGCATTTGAGTTTCATGGCTGACTGTCGCGCCTTGGCCAAGGACGGCAGGAGGATGGCAATGAGTAAAGCGATAATGGAGATCACAACCAACAGTTCAATCAGCGTGAACCCGACGTTTCGACGAAGCATGTGTTTCATGGCGGTGCTCGTAGTCAAGATAAGTGTGTATGTAAAGATGTCAGCGACAAGGTACGAAAGCACAAAACAGAAATGCTATAAAAAATTATAGATCGATTTTGGCGGTATTCAAGCAACTTTTTGATGCAAGACACAGCATCAAAAGTGGTTAGGCATATATGTATTCTCAATAGGAATAGCGCTTTCCTGATATTAAATAATTGACGTATATTTGCTGCGTAACATCAATTGCGTTACCGTCAGTCGCTGCTCGAACACGCTGCTGTTTAGACGCGAGTCATCGCTATCCCGTCTCCTGGTGATGATTCATGACTGCGGTTCTGTCCAGTTTCCAATTGATCTGTCCATGAAGTTTTTTGCACACAAGGAAGTTCACAGATGCAATCGTCTCCCAATATCATCCTGCTCGTTGGAGAAGATACCGGTCGCCATCAACATTGTTACGGCGATCCTTATGCTCAAACGCCCAATCTTGATCGCCTGGCTTCGGAAGGCTGTCTGTACACCAATGCCTGTTCCACCGCGCCGGTGTGTGCGCCCTCGCGTTCGACGTTGATCATGGGGCAGTTTGCAAACAAGATGGGGTCACATCATATGCGTTCGACCTTGCTCAACCCGCCACGCCTTTTTACCCATGAATTGGCGGACGCCGGCTACCATGTGAACTGGGCCAATAAGACCGACTTTAACTTTGAACCGCCAGCCGATTTTGCACACGAAACCACCGACTGGATTCGTGATCTGGAGATGGGCAAAGTTCCTTCAGATAAGCCGTTTTTCTACTACTACAACTTTGGCATGACCCATGAAAGCGGGATGTGGCCCGACACTTCGACCGCCAATCCTTACACGCTGGGCGAGGAGCCCTGTGTTGATCTCGCACTCACGCAGGGCATTCCCGTCCCGCCGTATTTGCCTGACACAGCCATCGTGCGCAGTGAGTTGTATCGCTATTACCAGAAGCTCAAAATGCAGGATCAGCAGATCGGCCGGGTGCTCGATGCGCTGGATCTGCATGGCTTATCCCAGAACACCATTGTCATCTACCTCACCGATCATGGGCGTGGTCAGGTGCGCGAAAAACGTTGGTTGTATGAAGCGGGTATTCACCTGCCATTGATCATCCGTGCACCAGGTCTCACGCAGGCTGGCAGCTTCTGCGAGGAACTGGTCAGCTGGGTAGACATCGCACCGACGTTGTTGTCTCTTGCAAACGCGCCGATTCCTGCCGACTATGACGGGCGCGTGATTCTGGGTGATAGCAAACAGTCCGAACCCAAGTGCATCTTTGCAGCACGTGATCGCATGGATGAATGCTTTGATCGTGTGCGTGCTGCACGCAGTCGCCGATTCCTTTACCTGAGAAATGACTTCCCGCAATTGCCCTGGGCTCAGCGTCTACGGTATATGGAAGTGATGCCTGCCACGCGACAGATTCGGCAGATGCATGTCGATGGGCAACTATCATTCCCAGCAGATCTGTTCATGCAAGCTGCCAAGCCTGCAGAAGAGCTCTACGATGTCGTGGCTGATCCGCATTGTGTGCACAACCTTGCGGATGATGAACGTTATGCTGACATGCTTGCCTCACAGCGAGAAGAACTGGAACAGTGGATCACACGCATTGATGACAAAGGCTACCGCAGTGAACGTCAGCTCATCGAGCAGGGCATTGTCCAGAATCGCCTGGATGATGAATACGCTCTGCGTGTTGAACCCTTGCCCGAGCCCACACGCATGGGCGGCATCTACGATTCCCATCTCACCGAGCAGGATGTGACAGCGTGTTGATGCTGATTCGTGCTATACAATATTGACGTAAACGCAACTACAAATGGATGTGTTTGAAATAGCCGCGTTGCGATGCAACGCTGGTGCCTTTTCATCGCAGCAATGCCTCTGACCCGGGCTTGAGTTCACGGCGCCAGGGTTCGTCGCCGTTGTGCGGGTGGATCGTTTCAAAGTTTCGCCCATCAGTTTCCGGTGCAGTGACCTCTTTAAAAAACCGGGTCAATTCAGCATCCATTTCGTTAATGGTTTCCTGATAGGTTGCATCGTCAATGACGTTTTTCGTTTCACGCGGGTCATTTTCAAGGTCGTAAAACGCATCCTTGAAATGACCATTGGGGCCGGGATATCGGCGGATGAGTTTGGCGCGTGAACTGCTGATCATGCGTGCGTTGGCATACTCGCAGTAGGCATAGTCCTCGACGGGAACGCTGCCATACACGCGATCCATACCATTGAGTAGGTCAAGGAAACTTTGGCCAGCCTCATACGGTTCGTCATAGTAATCCAAACCTGCAGCTTTAAGCAGTGTCTGATGTAGATCACAATGGCTTGCAAAAAAGTCGTGCGTTTGACCAGCCATGATCTGCTCGGGCCAACGCATCAAGCAGGGGACAAAGATCGACTCATTAATAAAGTTCTGTGGCGTGGTGCTGTTGCCCTTAAGCCACATCCCGTGATGTCCGTTGTTGTGGCCGTGGTCGGAGGTGTAGACGATCAGGGTGTCATCGAGAATCTGCTGCGAGTCCAGTTCGTCAATTAGTCGCCCAAGATGTTCGTCAATCACGCAGACCCCTGCAGCATAGGCAGCAAGCTCATCGCGGCGATTGTCCCCGGTTTTGTCCAGCCACTTTGTCCAGCCATGACAGTCGGGAAAGTCTTCGACCGGGGCGCTGGGGACACCGTTTTTGCGATACCAATTCTCAAGGCGGCGCGGCTTACCTGAAAAGGGCGAGTGGGTATCGGTGTAGCCGACATACATGAAAAAGGGCTTGTTTTGTGGGCGATTCTGCAGAAAGTCGATTGCAGCGTCAGTGGTGATCCCCGGTTGATGGCCATGCCGCTCGTGGACTTGTTTGCCATCACAGTAGGGTTGTGACCCGTAGCGCGCGTTCGTGCCGTCTGCGACAAACCATGAATC
>JBICHS010000017.1:0-4638 GCA_043101135.1 Phycisphaeraceae bacterium JB051 | reverse complement strand
GATTTACCTAGAGGCTGAAGTTTAAGTAATCAAGGTTATATTTATTTGCTCATACCTTATAGATTAAGTTTTGTGATCAATATGTTGGATTGTTCCTTCTGCGAATGATTTGGATACTCATGGAATTTGACGATCGCTGATTGACTATGCAGCAGGTCGATACACTTTGCGGGGGAAGCGATAACTCTGTGTTTTGGCGGCAGGTCCCAGATAATCATCAACCTTGAAGTAGGCACGGACGTTGTCCAGATTCATGATCAATGATTCAAATTCATGGGCATGATAGTCGTAATTGATGAAGCGTTTGAACTCAAGCATTTTGGTCATGAACTCCTGGGCTGAGCCGTAGTCGTAAAGCAGGCCGTGTGTTTTGAGTGATGCCATATTCTCATTGCGGTTTTTCAGCGTTAGGTCGTTAATCTTTTCACGCATTGCTGGACTCAGTGAATCCCAATCACCAATCATGTCATGGTCAATGACGCCTGCTTTGAGCTTGGTTGTGCCGTCAGGCATTTTCACCGGCATGAAATAGACATTGTCCAGATGCCCGTCATACCAAATGATGTTCTTTCGGGCCATCTCCGCGTAGAGATCAAGGACCGCTTCTTCATGTTGGTCAGACCACTTGCCTGCTTCGATCATCTCTTGACGTTTACCTGCTTCAGCAGCGTTGTACAGGTCTTTGTGATCCACCAGTTTTCCTTCGTCAGGCAACTTCTGAACAATGACAAACGGATTGGCAGGATCTGGATTGATCTCGGTGACTTTCATTTGCCGCACACCTCTGGATTCCAGAAGATCACTGATGCGTTTGGCATCATGGACCATCTCGATGGCATCGCGTCCTGCTTTTTCTGCAGCTTCAGTTTTCAGGAATTTGATTACCTCACCGGGGCGTTCCTTAATTGCAAAGACACGGCTATAGGCACCCTCACCAATGCTCTTGCCAACCGTCAACACGTTGCCGTCCGCCGTTTTGAATACATCACCGGTGCTGTAGGTGCGTGTGGGCAAGGGGGCAGGTTGGGCAGCTTGCTTGAAGGACTTTGGTAGTTCAATTGGCTTGGCTTTGGTGGGGGATGGTGCAAAACCAAAATCTGTCGCCTTGGGTGGGGCTGGTGTTGGAACATCAAATGGATTGTTTTTTGCAGCCGGATTAAATCCAAAACCACCAGGAATTGGTTGTGGGTCAAGACGGGGCGTGGGTAAAGGTGCTGGACCTGCCCCAAACCCGCCAAACACGGGTGCGTTAGGATCATTGCCAACGTGAATCGGTGCATTGGGATCGCGTTGAGTCCAGACCCGTGGCGTTAATCCATCATCAGCTTCAGGCATGCGTGCTGCAGGCGATGGTAGGTCACGAGCTACCGTTGTTCTGGGATTGGGCAACACGTCATCAAAACGTTTTGTTCCATCTGGCAAACTTTTGCTTGGGGTTGGCAGAATGTCATCAAAACGCTTTGTTGCAGTAGGTAATTCGGTTCTTGCTGTGCCGGGCAAATTCTCGTCAAAACCATCTTTGATCCGCTTGGTCGCTGGTAACTCTGTCCTGATAGCGGTTGGCAGGTTGGCATCAAAGTCATCGTTGAATCTTGTCGTACGTGGTGCTTCTGTCCTTGATGCGCCTGGGATGTTCTCATCGAACCGGTCGTTAAACCGCATGGTTGGATTATCATCCAATCGGCTTTTTAACTCTGAACGACTCAGACGTCTGGGGCGTGCAGCCGAGCCTTCAGCTGGGCGATTAAACCTACGAAACTCGGCTAAATCGTCATCCAGTTGATCAAAGTGTTTGGTCAGGTCATCGCCAATACCACGAACTGGTGAGAAACGATGAGTCGCGCCCGTCAACAAGTCCGAAGCTTCCATCGCACGATTGACGAATTGCTCAGGTGTAAGTTTTAATTTCTTTAAAGCAAGGCCAAATGCATCACCATCATTTCGTACCTTCTCCAATGCAACCGTTTCATCGATCACACGCGTCAGGTCTTCACCGAGAATGTGCTTGAGATCAACTCCTGCACGGTGTGCTGCATCCAACTGGCGGATGAAATATTTACTCGTTTTCATCGCACTTTTCTTGGCGATCTTATAAAGTTCAGCATCGGTTAGTGGCACGATATTGCCTTGATCATTCACCTTTGTCAGATTCCTTCTAAACCTACCTGCTTCATCGAGTACGCCTTTATCATTAAGTTCCTTGAACAGTTTGCCCCGGTTTTCATTAAATGAGTTGATATATTGACCACGCGTCAATGGTGGTTCTTCAGCCAAAGGTGATTTGAGAATGTCCGGGTCAATGACACGTTTGTCCTTCTGTAACTCACCGACAACATGTTTGATCGTGCCCTCGGTCTGATAGGCTTCTGACGCATAATACAATGCCGCACCCTGGTTATTACGGAGATTGCCCGAGAGGGAAGTGCGCATTCTTGATAACAGCTCTTTGGCCTGAGCTTGAGACGCTGCTTTGGTTGCGGGATTCGTGTCGCTGATCAATTCGTTGTACCGTCGCAGATTGCTTGCAAAGGCGCTACTTTGATCTTTTCGTGGAATCTTGAAGCTCGCGGGTTTGCCCTCAGCAAGCAAATCAAGTCCATTCTGATATTGGCGCAATTCATCAATGCGTGTGAGTGTTTGGCCGTAGAGATCATTCTGCGCACGCAGTCTGGAATTGGCATCCGACGGGTCGAGTCCCAGTTCATTCATGCGTTTGTTGATGGCTGCACGTGACGCAAATTCACGCGCTTCGACTTCTTCAAGTAATCGCTTGATTGCACCTTTATGTCGCCCGGGGGTTGCTTCGAGAACTTGTTCGACATGTTTCTGCCATTGACCTGGGGTCATGTATTTGGCGTTGGCCATGTGTTCGTACATAAACTGCTGGACATCATCTGCACCTTTGGGCCCCAATGCTTTTGCCAAGGCCGAATCTGGGGGGATGAAGGAGTACACTGGATCGGTATAAACATTGGTGTCAAACACCGTACCACTTTCACGTCCGCCGTAGAGTTTGCGGTAGCGTTTGTTGAATTCCGTGATGACTCGTTCTGCGCCAGGTCCTTTGATGGATAGGTCATAATCACTGGTCAGAGTTGTTGAGCCAAAAGCTTGCGCTTCGAGTTTCTGGCCGGTCTTTGCTTCGATTCGACGCATGATGTCATCGAGAAGTTTGTCGACTTCGTGCTTACGAAGTGTGCCTAGTTTTTGCAGCAGGATCTTGTCCGTGGGTGAACCCATCAAATTGTCAGTTGCAGCTTTCCAACTCCCAGCAAAGTCAGTCATCAGCGTATTTTTCAAGGTAGCACGTTGGGCAGCAGACAGATCGACATCACGGCCGGTGAGCCAGCGCATGTCCGCCTCGGAAAGATCATGATGTTTGCCGTTCTTCAAACCTTCCAGAACATCATCCAGAATTGCTTTGCGTTGGCTGAGATTGTCAATACGATCCTGCAGGGCTCGTTTGACTTTGGGGCTGACTTTCAGATTGCCGTTCTTGATCTGGTCTTCAAGTCTGGACATGGAATTTTTGGACGCATCCAAACGGCCATGTAATCGTCGAGCGATGTCATCAGCCTGATCCTGTGTGACGGGACGACGCATTGACGGATCAACATCAGCCGCACGGGGTGGGTCCAGATCAGCCTTGGTCAATGGGGGAGCGGGTGGGATGTTGTCGTCAAAACCATCCTCAAAACGGCGGGTTTTATTGATGTCGGTTGGTGTTTCTTTTGCTGGGGTTTGTGCGCGGTTGGCTACGGGCGGCGTATCAGCTCGCGAAGGTCTGGGAGCTGGTGGCCGTAAATCATCAGGCGTCCGACGGGGTGCCGGTGGCAAGGTGCTGTTGGCTGTCCGTGTATTGACTGAAGGTTGAATGGTTGTGTTGCGTGTTGGTTGATTGGGTGTCTTTGATGTTGTTGAGCGTCTGGGTGTCGTCGGTGTTGCTGGTGGTATGTTGTCATCAAAGCCATCGTTAAAACGCCTTGTTTTATTGACATCCGATGGGACGTTGTCTGATGCCGTGTGACGAGGCTGAGTTGGCAGATCAGGATCAGCTGTACGACGCGGTGTTGCTGGTGGGATATTGTTGTCAAAACCATCATCAAAACGCCGTGTCTGATTCACATCTGTCGGTGCAGTGTTGGATGCGGTACGTCTGGGTGATGTCGGGGGACTATTAACCGGCTGACGCGGCGTGGCCGGGGTGTTGTTTGCTGTACGTGTCGGTGCGTTTGCTTCGGTAGTGCGTGTTGGCGTTGATGGTGTATCACCAGCATGGCTACGGGCGGGTATCTGCGGTGAGTCGGTTTCTGCAGTGCGCCCTGGGGAATCTGGTGCATCGGTATCAGCAGGACGACGTGGCATATCGGGCGTGTTAGGTTGCGTGTTGCGAGCAGGATTAACAGGCATATCCGGCTGGCGTGGATTGGTCGGTATGTCACTGTCACGCGAAGCACGATTCAATGCATCGGCCATCCCGGATTGCTCCATGCTTTGCTCGGTTCGACGAGTAACCGTGGTCGGTGGGGCATCGTTTGCACGACTTACCGCGGGCAAGTCTTCGTAGCGCATGCCATCAAGTTGATGACGTGTGTCGGTCGGAACCATGCGTGTTGCATCGGCAGTGCTGTTACTGGT
>JBICHS010000016.1:0-3194 GCA_043101135.1 Phycisphaeraceae bacterium JB051 | reverse complement strand
CAATCAGGAGAAATTGCTTCTTAATTTATGACACTTTTATCCGATATTCGCTAAACTATCCGCGACCCGCTACTGACCGGAGAAGGTCTCCGGCCGGAAATCCTAAGTTTTTTCGCTCAATATGGAGCATGGAAACATTATGAAACGGTACATGGGGACGTATTTGTTGGCCGCTGGCACCATCGGGACGATGGCCAGTTCGGTCTTGGCTCAAGAAGACGGTGGTGCGACCGAAGCTGCAGCAGTTGGTCTTCCTACCTGGTTCTGGATTGCTCCTGCAGGTGCAGTCCTGGCACTTTTGTTTGCTGCCATCTTTTACAAAGGTTTCATGGCCACCTCGGAAGGCGACGAAAACATGGCGAAGATCGCCAAAGCCGTCCGCGAAGGTGCCTACGCTTATCTTGGTCGTCAGGCCAAGGTGGTGTACTCAGTCGTGATCGTGCTTGCGATCATTCTGGCCATCATGGGGCAGACCGGTCTGCAGGAAAGCATGACCTGGTTGGGTGTTGTCATCGCATCGATTCTCTCAGGTACCTGTGGTTTCCTGGGCATGAAGACCGCGACCAACGCCTCGGCTCGTACCGCCAATGCCGCTAAGAACTCACTGAACGACGGCCTGAAGGTCGCCTTCCGTGCTGGTGCGGTTATGGGCTTGTGCGTGACTGGTTTTGCTCTGGCTGACGTCAGTGCATGGTTCATCATTCTTTCCAAGGTCAAGGGCCTGGAAGATCCGATGACCCTTTCGAACATCACCACGTTGACCCTGAGCTTTGCCATGGGTGCTTCGCTGCAAGCACTGTTTGCACGCGTGGGTGGTGGTATCTACACCAAGGCTGCTGACGTGGGTGCTGACCTCGTCGGTAAGGTCGAAGCTGGCATTCCTGAAGACGATGCCCGCAACCCTGCAACCATCGCTGACAACGTTGGTGACAACGTCGGTGACGTGGCTGGTATGGGTGCTGACCTTTACGAATCCTATTATGGCTCGATTCTTGCTGCGATGGCTCTTGCTGCCGCCGCTGCCATTCAGTTGAACATGGACGCTGCTCACGCTGTGAAGCTGATCATCGCTGCACCGTGTCTGGCTGGTCTGGGCATCATCTGCTCGATCCTGTCGATCTTCTGCGTTCGTGCCAAGGAAAACGCTTCCTTTGCCCAACTGCTCAAATCACTTCACGCCGGTGTTTGGATCAGCTCTGCGTTGATCGTCATTGGTTCATTCTTCATCCTCAAGCAGCTCATCGGTGACGTTGATCATGTTTCTGCTCTGGGTGTCTGGGGTGCCATCATCTCCGGTCTCATCGGTGGTCTTGTCATCGCCTGGGGTACTGAACTCTACACCTCCTACGAACACAAGCCCACGCAGCGTATCTCCGAGCAGGCCAAAATGGGTCCTGCCACCGTGATCATCTCCGGTATCGCTGAAGGTATGATTTCGACCTGGATTCCTCTGTTGACCGTTGTTGTTGCCATCATGTGTGCATTCACCTTCGCCGGTGGCCGTGAACACTTCCTGTTGGGCGTCTTTGGCGTCGGCATCGCTGCTGTGGGTATGCTCTCGACTCTGGGCATCACCCTTGCAACTGACGCATACGGCCCGATCGCTGACAACGCTGGTGGTAATGCCGAAATGACGCATCAACCCCCGCACGTCCGCGAACGTACCGACATGCTTGACTCCCTGGGTAACACCACGGCTGCTACCGGTAAGGGCTTTGCCATCGGTTCAGCTGCTCTGACCGCGCTTGCTCTGCTGGCTGCTTATGTCACCACCGTCAAGGGTTTCATGATCGGTATTTCTGATACCGTTATCGTCAACGGCGAAACGGTGCTGACCAAAGACATCACCATCGCCCAGATCATGGACTACTACAACGTGACTCTGCTTAACCCGACAGTCCTCTGCGGTCTGTTCATCGGCGTGATGTTGGTGATGGTCTTCTGTGCCATGACCATGAACGCTGTGGGCCGTGCAGCCTTTGCCATGATCGACGAATGTCGTCGTCAGTTCGGCATCATGAAGGGCGGCTTCAAGAAGTCCGGCCTGACTGATGAGCAAATCGCTGACCCGATGCAGTGGCCGATGGAAGTCAACGTGGATGGCAAGAGCTATCCCGACTACGCCAACTGTGTGGCCATCTCCACCGGTGGTGCTCTGAAGGAAATGATCGTTCCCTCGCTGCTGGCCGTCATCGTGCCCATCGCCGTAGGCCTGGTCCTCGGTGTGGCAGGTGTCATGGGGCTTCTGGCTGGTACTCTCGTCGCTGGTTTTGCCATGGCTATCTTCATGGCCAACGCCGGTGGTGCATGGGACAACGCCAAGAAGTGGATCGAAACCGGCCAATTCGGCGGTAAAGGTTCCGATGCTCACAAGGCTGGTGTTGTTGGTGACACCGTCGGTGACCCCTTCAAGGATACATCCGGCCCGTCACTGAACATTCTGATCAAACTGGTGAGCGTCGTCTCCGTCGTCTTCGCTGGTCTGATCGTCAAGTTCAGCCCGGTCATCATGGCTGCCCTCGGCTTGGCCGAAGCTGCCAGTAAATAAGTTACCTGGACCGAATTGACTTCGGTCAGTACTTGAAACAAGGACGGCTGCTTCCGGCGGCCGTCCTTTTTCATGCGCGGGTATAATCCAACATGTTTAAATGCGTATGAAACGCAAGCCGCCAGATGAGACGAACTCGAAACTGACGGGTAATAATCGTCCAACACCCAAGAAACCCACATCATGAACAAAACCGACTTCAAGAAAACCGACCCCGAACTTTATAAGGGCAAAGCAGGGCGATTCGATGTGATCGATGTCCCCGCCATGCCGTTTCTGATGATTGATGGTAAAGGCAATCCCAACACCGCTTCAGAGTATGTCGACGCTGTGACAGCGTTGTATCCACTGGCCTACAACATCAAGTTCCATAGCAAAATCAAACTCGAAAAAGACTATGTTGTCGGCCCATTGGAAGGTCTGTGGTGGGCGGATGACATGTCTGTCTTTTGCAGCGATGACAAAGACCAATGGCAATGGACGATGATGATTCGTCAACCCGATTGGATCACCGCTGAGATTGTGCAGCAGATGAAGCAACAGGTCCTGGACAAGGATGCCAAGAAAAAGGATTCGCAACTGAATCCTGATGCATTAGCAAAAATTCGTTTTGAGACCTACCACGAAGGCTTATCCGTGCAGGTAC
>JBICHS010000015.1:0-2860 GCA_043101135.1 Phycisphaeraceae bacterium JB051 | reverse complement strand
GATGTCCGAAGTTGAAATCTGTGTTCATCTGTGTTCATCTGTGGTTACAATTCTTAACCCGATGACTTATCACATACTCCAAAGCACAAGGCTGATTCATCATGTCCATCGAACTCTGGTTTAACCAACACAACTTCCTGGGCGAAGGCCCGATCTGGCATACGTTGCATAAGAAACTCTACTGGACCGACATCTCGCGCGGGCAGTTGCACACGTATGATCCGGCAACCGAGCAGCACGAGAAAATCTACGAAGACCGCACCGTCGGCGGCTACACCATCCAACCCGATGGCACGCTGATTCTCTTCCGCGATAAAGGCAACATCGTCCAGTGGGCTGATGGCAAAGTGGTCAAAACCATTGTCGAAGAAGTCGAAGGTGAAACCGACGGCCGCTTCAATGACGTGATCGCTGCACCATGCGGCCGCGTGTTCTGTGGCACGATGCCAACCGACAAACATCCCGGCAGTCTCTATCGTCTTGACCTCGATGGCTCACTGCATCAAGTCGTCACCGACCTGGGCATCTCAAACGGTCTTGGCTTTACGCCTGACAACAAGCAGATGTATCACACCGATTCGACCGCTCGTCAGATCTATCGCTATGACTATGATCAGGCCACCGGCGAGATCACCAACAAGCAGGTCTTTGCTGAGATCGATCAGGAACTTGGCGTCCCCGATGGCATGACGGTCGACTCGCAAGGCCATGTCTTCTCTGCCATCTGGGGTGGTTACTGCGTCATCGAGTTTGATGTCGATGGCAAGGAAGTCAACCGCTTCAAGACAAGCTGCGCACGCCCAAGTTGTACCGCATGGGCCGGTGACGATTTTAAACGCATGGTCATCACCAGCTTCGGTGGTGAAAACGGTGACGCGGAATTTGGCGAAAATGCAGGCGGTATGTTCACCATGATGTGCGATGTCCCCGGCAAGGCCGAATGCCTCTCACGCATCGCTGTCTGAATTCGCTAAACTAATTTGAACAACCCATTCTCCGCGGTGAGTCGATCGACTTGCCGCGGCTTTTTTATCGCACGGATTTGAGGACTCCCATGGCACAGATCGCCCCCTGTATTCTGCTGACGTTTGATGATTGTCATATCGACAATTGGTACGATTTTTTGCCGGTGCTCCAAAAGTACGATGCCAAGGCCACGTTCTATCTCAACAATCTCGATAAACTCACCGACGAACAAATCACCAAAGCCGAGAAACTTATGGCAGCAGGGCAGACCATCGGTTGTCACGGTTGGCGGCATGTCTGGCCGGTGCAGTACACCGAAGAAAACGGTGTTGAAAAATTCTGGGATGATGAAGTCAAACCCTGCATCGATTGGTACGACGCACACGGCTGGAACATCACCAATTATGCCTACGCGTTTAACAATTATGACGAAACCACCAATGCCCGTTTGTTTGATCGGTTCGATCGCTTCCGTGCAGGCTCAGCCAAGACGGATCGCACGATGATGGCAAGTTTCGAAGATTTGTTTTTTGATCTCGATGACCTGCCCAACCAACGAATGATGCCCGGCACGCATCTGGACACCATCGCCCGCAGCGAACCCAAGCCTGAAATCCCTCTTGAGCTCTGGCAGCAGATTCTCACCCGCCTGGCAGACAACGGTCAGCACATGACGTTCTACGGCCACAACATCAGCGCAACTGACAAGCAGGGCCATGTGACAAATCCGCAGTATCTCGAAGAAGTTTTGAAACTCTCCAAGCAAATGAATGTCGCGTGTGTGGGGATGGATGATCTACCGGCCGTGGTGCGGTGAATGAAGCGTACTTGATTGACATCTGCGATGTCACAGCATCACGCAGTGATGCAGCTATAGTTTGTCTTCGTTTTTTATCTCTTGTCGTTGATAAACTGCGTTGCAGTTTCAGCATTGCGTCGCAATGCATCTATCAGTAATAAATCATTCACGAACACGAATCGTCTGACATCAATAGCTGCGTTGCGACGCAACGCAGTAAACGAAGCGACTAATCGACTCGTCATGATAAGCAATGCGATAACGCAATAGAAAATAGCTGCGACACTGCGTGTCGCTGATCCGAGTGAAATAAAAAAACGCGAAATGAACCGTTATGATTCATCTCGCGTTTTTGTTTGTCTGTTTGAAGCTTGCTTTAGGCTTGTGCTTCTTCCTGCGATTTGCTGGTGACGGATTCGGCCGAATCGTCGAGCACTTCGCGGACGCGACGGGCGATGGCCACTGCATCCAAGCCGTTTTCTGCAAGCTGCTTGTTGCGGCTGTCGGGGCGGACCCATTTCTGCGGCATGCCCATGCGGCTGATCAAGCGGGTGTCGAGGTTGCGATCCGAGGCGGCTTCGAGGACAGCACTGCCAAAGCCGCCGATGAGGGTGTGGTCTTCGATGGTGATGACCTTGATGCCTTGCTCGATGAGCGATTGGACCAGGTCGATATCCACCGGGGTGGCAAAACGGGCATCGTAAAGCTCAACGCTGTAGCCTTGCTGTTCGAGTTCGTCGATGGCATTGTTGGCGATGTATGCCATGGTGCCCAATGCGAGGATGGCCACGCTGGGCTTGCCGTCCTTGGCTTGGCGGACGCGATGGGCTTTACCCAGTTCAAACGGGGCAAGCTCGGTTTCGAAAGGTTGGGCAGCGACGTTATCACGCGGGTAGCGGATGAACGATGCACCGTCGTTGTAATCCTTCATGAATGCCAGGCCCGCCTTGAGGGTCGGCTCATCCATGGGAGCGAGCAAAGCTGCTTTGGGGAACAGGCGGAACATGCTGATGTCCATGAAGCCGTGATGCACAGCACCATCGCCGCCGACGTAGCCTGCACGGTCCATGCAGACGCGGACGGGAAGGCCCTGGA
>JBICHS010000014.1:0-3804 GCA_043101135.1 Phycisphaeraceae bacterium JB051 | reverse complement strand
AATGTCCGCAAAGATTCAAAGACTGGCAAAAAAGTCTACCAAAACAAGACCGGCAGCATCGGCCATGTCAACTGGATTCATCCCGAATCACGTTACCCCGAGGAATGGCCCGCACTCTGGGCGGAGCAAAAAGTCCTGGCTGACAAACATGCCAATCAATACCAGTGGAAAGATCCCTATGCGGCTCGTGGCGGTGTGAACTTCACGCACATGTCCTTCCAGATCATGGGCTATGGACGAAAGTCACTGGAAGATGATGTCTATGCGTACTTCGGCAAAGAGTGGGAGCCGGACACATGGAACGAAACCTACACCGATTATGCCATGACATTGTTTGAACCTGCCTTTACCGATGGTGGTGTGCGATCGACATACTGGGACCTGATGTTCCCGATTTTAAATAAGAGTCTACTGAGTGGTCTTGCTTATCGACTTCCTGATGGCCGTGTGCAATCGGGTTACAACGGTTGGAACCTGCGCCGGTTTTTCATGCGGTTACATGCCTTGCAATACGATGCAGGTTTGGTCCCCGGTGGCAATGGCTTTCACTCGACCAATGCTTACGTCCCCGTTGCCATGCCCTGGGCCGATGCGGTGCTTGATGGTGAACGTAATTGGAACCTGGATTCAAGTCCGTTGGATTGGGTGGACAACATGCCCATTGAGCGGATGCGCAGCATGAGTTCACCGCATGGTTGGGGCGTGCCGATCTGCTGGATGGGTAACATGGATTCAAAGGATAAAAGCAAAGTCCACATCGCCAAGCGCAAACAAGCCCAATGGGTTTGGATGCACGACTCCTGGCGTAATCCCTATCTGCATGGTTTTACCCGAATGCCTGCCGATGTGCTGGATTGGGGCATCAATGATGAACAGACACAGTATCATCCCTATTGGCGGAACCCTTACGTGAAAACCAATGATCCAGACATTTTGGTTTCAATGTGGCGTCTGCCTGATCGTGTCTTGCTTGGTGTGTTTAACTACAACCGTGATCGGACAAAAGACGTCGCTGTCCAAGTCGACCTGGAGCAATTAAACCTGATCCCCCAGTTACGTTGGCAGGAATTCGTCCGAGTCCGCGACATTTGGAAAGGCCACGAAGAGCTGCCCAAAGCCAAGCTGAATTTCGAAAAACGCCAGTTAAGAATCAGGCAACTCCAGCCACATGATCTGCGGTTGGTCAGTATCCGTCTGTATTGATTTGTTTGTTGAGGATGACGACAGAAAGAAGGATGTTGAGCGATGTTGTATACGCAAAACGACCCGCAGTTGAAAATTCAAACCCCACATGGTTTGCGGATATTGGATTTAAGACAGATTCTCCGAGCAAGACTCTGGGACTTGATCGAATCACGTGAAATCTTGGTCACTGATTTTGAGCCACGCCTTTGGCAACCTCTGGCTGACGGCTTGCGCGTGCAACTGGTCAATCTCAAGCATGGCCTGTTTATCCCCGTCGAATTACGTGAGGATCGAGAAGGTTTTCGGCTGCGGATCAAGACCGGTTGGATATGTGAACAGATGTCAATCAACCGGCGATTGATGGCGATTGATGTCTTGCCTGATTGGCTGCGAACACAAACCGGTGATCCAGGTTTTTACATGCTGCCCAGCTTTTCAGGGACACTTGTTAAACTCGGCGGGCATGATCCGATGGTGACTGAGGATCGTATGTATATGCATCAAAGTGCCTGGGAAAAACTGGGGTTGATGAATTGCTTTGCGCTGCAGCAGCAAGGCAAGGGCGTGCTTGCCATCGCGCATCAAGGCGATTTTTTCTGCCATGTGGTGACCGAACTCAATCAATCAGATCAGAACCGTGTCTATGCCCGGTTTGGCGTCCGACATAAACCTGCTGAACCTGTCAAGCAACAGGACAAGGAACTGTTGATCCGTTACGTCACCGACCCGCGGGACAGTTACGTTGCTTTGGCCAAAGCTTATCGCCGATATCTCACCGAGGAACGCGGTGTCTCGCTGTTGAAACATCGCATTGAAAACAATCCGGTGTTGGCGTATTCGGTTTCAGCCATGCGAACCAAAATTTTCCATGGCATGAAACCTTCTTCGCTGGACGGCACTGTTGATATGAAGGTTCGCACCACATTCGCTCAAGCTGAAGCGATCCTTGATCACATGTGGGATTCGGGTATCAAACGCGCTGTGGTGACACTGGTTGGCTGGAATCTTGGTGGGCACGATGGTGCTTACCCACAACGTTTTCCGGTTGAGCCGACACTGGGCGGGGAAGTTGGATTGCGCAAGCTCATTGCCAAGGCCAAGTCGATGGGCTATCAGATTGTGCCCCATGACAACATGACGGATATGTACCGCATCGCCAGGACGTACAATCCCGATGCCGTCCTGCGAGACGAAGATCAGAACCCCGTGCTTGGTGGATTGTGGGGCGGTGGGCAGGCTGTCAAATCATGTCCGCTTGCCTACTTTGATCACTATGGCCCGGATGTCACGCGTGTGCGTGAGCTTGGATTTGAGGGGCATTTTTATTGTGATGCGCAATCCAATCCACTTTACTGTTGTCATGATCCCAGGCATCCAGCAGATGAAGAACAGTTTGCGATCTCACAGTGCAAACTCGCCCAATCCTATCGCGGGATTTATGGTGCCGTCGCCCAGGAGATGGGGCCTGCCTATGCGTTGCCGTTTGTTGATGAGATCAATGTCCATTCGCCCTATAAACTTGATTTTTGTCTGCGGCGATTGGATGAAAACTATCGGCGTATGATTGATCGTGTGGTCCCGTTTTATCAATTGGCTATTCACGGGTTGGTCACTTACCAGGAAAGCTGGGTTCATGCCTACCGACGTGACGGTTTGGAAAAGGGATTGTTACGTGCACTTGGCTATGGGGTGCGACCCAGTATGGAAGTGGTTCATGGTGGCCGGGGGATTGGTGACATATATACCGATTCGATCCGAGATGTGATTGAGACTTACCACAGAGCATTTGAGCAGTTAAGCCACACGCATGCTTTGCTTGTAGAAGATTTTGAAGAACTGGATGACCAAGCCAGTCGCATAACATACGAAGATGGCACAATTACTACCGTGAATTGGTCAGACAGTAAGTGTGGCGATCTGAAGCCAATGAGCATATGCATTGAGGATGCACATGCAACTGTCTCAGCTAGTAACTCTGTAGTGACACTCTAACGGTGTATCGGTTCAGCAGTCTATTGCGATGGTCTGACGTGTTTTCGTCGTCTTTGAAATGCCTGATTCCGCTTGTTCCATTCAGAAAACACTTCATGCGCGTGTGGCAGCATTCGCATCATCATGCTTTGTTCAGTGAAAAGATCGATTTTGATGGGCGGAGTATCTGCATTTGGGTAAGCCCATCGGTTGTTGCATTTATCATGTTGCAAAGGCTTCATCACAATCGGTTGCACACGAACGATGTGTCGTTTTTGGATCCCTGGTATGCATGCACGAAAAGTCAGAAAAAGCTGAGTCACAAATCCGTTCAATCTTCATCGCTACGTCATTAGGAGGCGCTGGTTCATAGCAGAGGGATTGCTGTTGTGGGGTTGGTAAGGATCACGTTTTTCGTGACAAGCAAAGGTGTTGTCTGGAAGCTGTCGATCCTATTGTTCTGCAAACTTGGCAAGCATTAGCCAATTCATAAAGCAACGCTTGTTGTTGTTATAAAAGAGCTTATATACAGAAAAAGCCATGATTAGTCGGCAAATCGTATCGTCATGCTTATCACCATAAGGGGCTTCTGAAGATCAGGACTTTACAAGGGGAAATAAAATCACCAACTGTGTTGACACACTTATT
>JBICHS010000013.1:0-11713 GCA_043101135.1 Phycisphaeraceae bacterium JB051 | reverse complement strand
CACCTATGACCGCAACACCTTAGGTAAATGGGTGGGAACGGATACGGGAGCCATTTCAAATGTACACAACCAAATTCTTTCTGCGATGCAATACGGCCTAAATGGTTTCTGCGTGGACTTCCTGTCAACAGGCTCCTACACGGGGTCAATGGGGAAATATTACAAGTCTGCGGAAGGATTGGATTTTCACATTGCTTTATGCGTTGATGGTTGGCATGAGTCGATCGATAAAATCGTCACGGACATGACCAGTTTTCTGGAACGCTGGGGCAATCATCCCAACAATGCCTTCATCGACGGCAAGCCGGTCATCTTCATGTACAAGCTCAAAAAGACACCTGCCGAGTGTAAACAGATTCTCGATGCCTTGGCTGCGAGAGGTTTGCAAGCCTATTGGCTACTTCAACCGCAGCGTGAGACGACACTGTGGACCAACCGCGAATTGATCTGCGATTACCTGCAGGTTTTTGATGGTTTATATGACTTTGGCATCAACGGCTATTCACAGGCGGACAACAATCTGCGTCTGCAAAATGGACGTGCCGCGTTAACCGATGTCGGACGGCCAAACGGTTTACTTTGTGCAGGGATCACCCAGGGCTACATCGGCCCCAGCAACGCCTTTTACCGCCCCTTCTTCGGCAGTGGCAGCTTTCAGATCAACTGGAATGCCGCGCTGAACGCCAATGCCCAATGGGTCTGTCTGACCACCTGGAATGACTACTGGGAAACCACACACTTTGAGCCTTCGGTCTGGGGCAATGATGTGCTGCTGAACCTGAACAAGGAAAAAATGCGCACCTGGCAAGACCAGCCCTTCATCTCACGCACGCCTCAGGTGTATGTCAGCTACCAACAGGAATTGCGATTAGGCGATCACTGGGAACTGGAAATTGCAAGCCTGCCTTACAGTTCCAATCAATCGTCATTCCTGATCAAATTGCTGGATATGGACAACAATCTGATCGAAGAATCGGACCCGTACCCACTGTCGAAAAACGAAGAAACCATCCATCGTTTCAAATACACCAGCCTGGGATTAACCACACCCCGACGCCTGAAAATCATGGTGAAAGTTCGCGACAATCTCAAACCAGGCGACGATAGCGACGGATGGGTACGCCTTTACCCATTGACCGTTCGCCCCGGCATCATGAAGTCCATGCGAACCATCCGATTCAATCTCAATCGGATGTATGAGGCTGCAGCGACAACCAAGATCAACGACAACAAAATCACCGCAACCCTCAAATCATGGACATGGACCGGCAAAGCGGATTTGTATCAAAACACGCAATTCATCGCGACAAAGGATATCGCCAAATTCGGTGGCAATGACACCAACGTCACATTCGACCTCGATGAGGTGATCCCCCAGTATCCCCAGGACATGTACACCGTCCGCTTCTCACGTGACGATGGTATGTTGCTGTGGTCCAATCCCATCCTGGTCAACAATCCCAATGTGGATATGACCACCACGGTCAATTACCCGGTTCTTCAACGTCACACCACATTCGACAACGCCTGGTTGGAACAGGTCACCGGCTACAATCTCAATGGTGATCCCTATACCCTCACCCAACACACCTTGCCCTTGGCCGAGGTCTTTACCCTGCATCTGCCGATGGATCAACGCAACGGTATTGACGCGATTGCAGAGATCGGCGGCTGGCATTGGCCGACTCTGATGGGTGCCACTCACCGTAACGGGAAAGTGGATCAAACCGCGATCCCGCAATGGGTCGATGTCATCGACTACGATGCCAATCCCCGCAAAGCACTGCATTTTGACGGGGCCAATGACCGCATTGCCTTTAAGTCAAGAAGCATGCCTCACGATATGGTAACCGTGGAGATGTGGATCAAGCCGGATCATACAAACAATGCCATGTACCTGTTCTCTGATCAGAACGGCAATATGAATCTTGGCATCGATGATCAGGGCAGACTTTTTGTTAAATCCTTTGGTCAAATCGCAACCGCAACCCAAACGGTCTCGACCACTGATTGGACCCATGTTTCGGGTAGTTATGATGGCCAGTCCATTCGTTTGAAAATCAACTTCACCGAAGCAGCAACAATCAGTTATCCTCACCAAAGCCGCGGGTTTAATTCATTGGGACTCATTGGCGGACTGATTGCCGAAGGCAGCAACCTGAGCAAGCCGTACCAAGGCCTGATGGCCGGGTTTGCCCTGCGTGCCTTGCCCGACACGTACGGCTCAATGCTCCCACCAAGTCAATAATTTATATAGACGTTGCATATTCCCTTTTCATATTGCAATTTTTTCACATGGAGTCAACGATGAACACACGCACCAAAGCCTTTACACTCATCGAACTATTGGTGGTGATTTCGATTATCGCCCTGCTGATCTCAATTTTGCTCCCAGCATTGAGCAAAGCCCGTGAAGCGGCCAAGAAGGTCAGTTGTCTTGCACAGGTTCGCCAGATCGGAACCTTCGTACACATTTATGCCAACGACAATGACAGTTGGTTTAAAACCACCGTTGACATTGGTGGGCCGGATGAAGCTACAGCCATCAGTTCTCTGGTCAAAATGTTCTACCCGACGTACATCAAAAAGGGACAACTCGAAGATTTACTGATGTGCCCCGGCGATGATAAATACCAAAGGTTCAACATTAATCAAAACGCCTTTAAGCGCATCTCCTACGGTGGTCGCTGGACAGATGATATTCAGTATCGTGAACCGGCTAAACCTTTTCTCAAGCTTGAAAAGTACAGTGCCAAAGCAATCTTTGCTGACTACTTCCAACGTAATACGCGCAATCATGGGCGTGGAGATTCGACAGTTGAACTCAACTTCCTGCGTGGTGATGGCAGTGGCGCGACCTATCGCGACACACGCGGCGACCTTCCCATCTCAACGACGATCTGGGGCGGTGGTTATGTTGCCTATGTCAATGCATATCTGAATATGGACAAGCAGTAAAGCCTGACAAAATAGTTTACATCAACTAAACGACAACGCCGTGGCGATCAAACCACGGCGTTGTTTTTATGCTTGTTTTACAGTGTTTAAAACAACAGGTGATCGGTGTCACGTCGTTTCAAAACACAAAAGCTGTGGCGTTCCTGGAGCACGGGTTGCCTTGATGAAACGGCGACAGAACACCCGTGCCCCGGGAGGGACACGGCTTATTTCAATCGTGTCTTATGCAGTCACACGGTCTTGGGCGAGATTGAATTTGATGTCGCCGTTGACGATGGTGGTGATGGCGCGGCCGGTGACTTCCCAACCGTGGAACGGGCAGTTGCGGCTCTTACTTGCAAACTGTTCCTTATCGATCGTCCAATCCATTTTCGGATCAATGATGGTCACATCGGCATCGGCCCCAACAGAAAGATGGCCCTTGCTATGCAGGTCACAAAGCTGGGCACCATTGCAAGTCATCATGGCAATCATCTGCGGCCAATCAATTGTGCCGTCGAGAATCAGCGCTTTGATGTAGAGTGCCAACGCGCAATCCAGACCGATGATGCCGAAGGGCGCGATGGGGAATTCGAGGGATTTTTCTTCGGTGGTGTGCGGTGCATGGTCGGTTGCCAACACGGTGATGACGCCGTCCTTGATGCCCTGCTTGATGGCATCAATGTCAGCCTGCTGACGCAGTGGCGGGTTCATCTTGAAGTTGGTGTCGTAGGTCGCACAACCTTCATCAGTGAGAAGCAGGTGATGCGGGGAAGCTTCAGCAGTGATGAACTGTTTGCCCCACTCGGTCTCGCGAGCACGACGGATCATTTCGACACTGCCAGCAGAGGAAAGATGCTGCACGTGGTAACGGGCGGAGGTGTCGCGGTTAAGCAGAATGTCACGTTGAATGATCAATTCTTCAGCGACACGTGGCCAACCTTTGAGGCCGAGTTTGGTTGCAAGTGGTCCAGCATTCATGACACCGCCACCGAGTTCGGGATCTTCACAGTGCTGCATGACGACTTTGCCGGTCATCTGGATGTATTTCAATGCCTTGGCCATGACACCCGCGGAGGCGACAGCACAGCCGTCGTCGGAAAAGCCCACTGCACCGGCTTCAGCCATGAGCGCGATCTCAGCGAGTTCCTTGCCTTCACGGCCCTTGGTGATGGCACCGATGGGGAAGACGTTACACAGATTGGCCTTGGAAGCCTGGTTGTAGACGAAGTCGATTCGCCCTGCATCATCCAGTGCAGGGACGGTGTTGGGCATCACGCAGACACTGGTGAAACCGCCAGCGACGGCAGATGCTGCACCGGTGGCAATGGTTTCCTTGTCTTCCTGTCCAGGCTCACGGAAGTGCACGTGAATGTCAATGAGCCCGGGGGTGACCAGGCAGCCTTGAGCGTCGATGACGGTGGCATTGGCAGTGTCATCGACGTTACCGATGGATGCGACCTTGCCGTCAACAAGGACGAGATCGGTGACCTGATCGAAGTTGTTCTGCGGATCGATGACCCGCCCGTTTTTGATGATGGTTTTGCTGGGCATGGGGCATAGGATAGCAGATTTTGATCGCCTGCTCAGAACAGTAAGCACAAAGTTTCAAGGCATTTTTGCCACAGATGAACACAGATAAACACAGATGTTTAGATTTGAAATCCATACTGTTCCAATGTCTTTATCTGTGTTTATCTGTGGTTACTTGCCTTGGACAGATGGATCAAACGACTTGCCAATATGGGCATAAAAAAACCGCCTGCGTGATGCAGACGGTCTTTTTATTTTTCGCTTGTGCGAAGGTCGTTTCAGGTAAGTTGATCTTACTTGATTTCGACTTCGGCACCGGCTTCTTTGAGCTGCTCGGCAAGCTTGTCGGCTTCGTCCTTGGAGACACCTTCCTTGAGGGGCTTGGGTGCGCCATCGACGAGTTCCTTGGCTTCCTTGAGACCCAGGCCGGTTGCTTCGCGGACAACCTTGATGACCTTGATCTTCTGGCTGCCGGCACCGGCGAGGATGACATCGAAGCTGGTCTTTTCTTCAGCGGCTTCGCCACCATCAGCTGCGGGACCAGCCATCATGACTGCGCCACCTGCTGCCGGTTCAAGACCGTAAGCTTCCTTGAGGTAGTTTTTAAGGTCGACGGCTTCCTTGAGGGAAAGACCGGCAATCTTGTCACCGATTTCTTTGATTTCTGCAGCGAATTCTGTTGCTGTTGCTTCTTCGGACATGTTACGTTTCCTATCTTTCAATCGCGATTGGTAGGTGACTGACCGTCAGTCTATTTAACCCGGAGCACCGGGCCTAGCCTCCTGCAGGTTGTAAAGCAAAATGAATTACCTGAATCAGATCAGGCGATCTTGGTGATTTCTTCGCCCTTTTCGAGCTTTTCTTCCATGGCTGACAGGATGCCGGCGATTTCGTTGCCAACACCAACCAGGGCACCGGCGATTTGTGAACCGGGGCCGAGGATGACCTGAATAACCTGGGCCTGAGCTTCGTCCTTGGTCGGATACTTGCTCAGTTCCTTGACCTGGTCGGCACCGAAGACGACGCCTTCCATGATGGCACCCTTGAATTCAAGACCCCCCAGGGCCTTGGCTTCGTCGATCAGGGCACGTGCGACTTCAACCACGCTTTCAGCGCCGTAGCACATGGCGGTGGGACCGTCGAGAATATCGCCGATCTTGTCCATGGCGGTGCCTTCCATGGCGTTAACCATGAGGCTGTTACGGACGACGCTCACACGGATGCCTTTGGCGGCAAGCTTGTTACGAAGTTCGTTGTTTTTGTTGGACTCCACGCCACGAATATCGATCGTGACGGCGCCATCCAGATCTGCAAATGCATCCCGGTAGGCTTTGATCATCAGACTTTTGATGGGCTTGCTCATAGCAGTTACCTCTCTTGCTTTCTACCGGTAAGGGTTACAGTTCCACCTGGACACCGGGGGTCATGGTGCCGGCGACTGTGATGCTGTGAATGTAATGACCTTTGGTGGTCGAGGGCTTCATCTTGGTGATTTGGTCGATGAAGGTTTGGGCATTTTCAACAAGCTTCTGAGCGTCGAAGCTCTGCTTGCCGATGATGGCGTGAACGTTGCCACCGTCGTCATTACGGAATTCGACCTTACCGGCTGCATATTCCTTGACGGCTTCGGCAACCTTGGGGGTCACGGTGCCACTCTTGGGAGACGGCATCAGACCACGGGGACCAAGGACGCGACCCAGACGACTGACGACACGCATCATGTCAGGGCTTGCGATGGCGACGTCAAAGTCCATCCAACCATCTTCGATTTTCTTGACAAGTTCGTCAGCACCGGCTTCCAAAGCACCGGCGGCCTTGGCGGCTTCGACGTTTTCAGGACCACAGAACGCGATGACGCGCTTGGTCTTGCCGATACCGTGGGGAAGTGACAGTGAGCCGCGGATCATCTGGTCAGCCTGCTTGGGATCGATGCCCAGGTGCATGCATATATCAACGGACTGGTCGAACTTGGTTTTCTTGAAGTTCAGAACGGTGTTGATGGCTTCGGGCAGCGGCAGTGTTTCGACCTGCTTGACTGCTTCGAAGTCGGCACGATAGCGTTTGCCGAATTTCTTAGCCATAGTTTTTCCTTTCGATGTTGTATCACCAGATTGTGATACAGGGTCATCTCCCACGATTATGGCTCGTGGTTGGCCGTATACATCAGATCAATTACATGCCGACTTCTTCGAGACCTTCGACGACGATGCCCATGGAACGGGCGGTGCCTGCGAGGGTACGAACCATGGCATCTTCAGAAAGACCGGTCAGTTCCTTGCCCTTTTCTTCGACGATCTTGCGAAGATCTTCGACCTTGAGGGTGCCAACCTTGTCCTTGTTGGGAACGCCTGAGCCCTTTTCGATACCAGCGGCATCTTTAAGAAGCACGGCGGCCGGCGGGGCTTTGATTTCAAATTCAAAGCTGCGGTCTTTGAAGACGGTGATCACACAACCAACGACTTTACCGTTGAGTTCACGGGTACGTTCGTTGAACTGGGTGACGAACTGGCCGGGGTTGACGCCGTGGGCACCGAGGGCCGGACCAATTGGCGGGGCCGGGGTTGCCTGGCCACCTTTTGCCTGGATTTTGAACTGTGAGCTGATTTCTTTCTTGGCCATTTCTGGTCTCCTTCGGCTAACCGGGTTCATCCCTGACGCCGTCTATTGCATTCGCAAAATACAACCTCACCCACCGGTTTAGACCGGTAGCGGGCAGCGAGCCGAGCAGTATAACAAGGTTGGATGCGTTTGCCAAGGGGGGATTTGATGAATCTGGCAAATCTTGCCCGAGCGGTCGAATGTGACAGAAAGGATACCCGATTTCGGATTTCGGATTTCATTAGAAAGCTAGACCGCTTGTGGTTTAGCGCGTTTTGTGAAGTTTGAAAACGGATTGACATCCATTTGATACAGGGAGCGCTAAATCGCAAGCGGTTGGCTTAATCCCGTGTTGCCATCGAGCAACATCCGACACAACCCACATGATCCACACGGATGGTTGCTGGTCGATGAGCGGGAATATTTTTTGCTCACTTTGTTTGCATCCGGCTAAGACGGAGGTACATCTAAGTGTTGCCGAAAGGTAACGCAACCAAAGACTGACAGGGAACTTGAGACACTCCCTGACATGTTCTGGAACGTCGCCCGGGCCTACGTGGATAGGGAAAAGAGACCTTAGCGACCAAGAGGAAAAGAGTCACTGACAACCCCCAGGTTCATCAACGCAATGAGCCGACAGACAAGTAAAGGAAACCGGTCAGTACCGGCTCGGCGTGATCAAAAAACAGGAAAGTGAGACGTCCTGATCACCCGAGCCTCAACAAGCTCCCAAATAGAGATGACGCAAAATCGAGAAACAATGGTCTACCATCGCAAGCAGTCCGTTTCTCAAAAATTCTCCCAAACAGCCCGACGTCGCAGGTCGGGCTGTTTTTTGTTTTAGATCGCCATATAAAAAAACACTGCGACACGGTCTGACATGTCGCAGTGTTTGTTGTGTTTTATTTTTGCTGTGGCAATCAGACCATGCCGTGAATCGGCTCTTCCCATGACTGCACTTCGTTTTTGACCTTCTCACGAGAGAACCAGATCAACACGAACACGGGATACGCACAGGCAAAGACCAGTCCCATGAGCACTGCGACGACCATGGCCACCATCATCGCGGTCTCAAAGAATTGAGCACCACCGCCCCCCCCCATGGCTTGGCTCTGCTGTTGCATGGTCAATCTCATTTGAGATATTTGTGCCATCGTAGTGATCGTCACGCCAACGAGTGAGAAGAGAATTTTGGCAATCGCCCATTTTTTATGAAGCGAACTTGCTGCTGCATGATGCCCCACTAATTTTGCGCCACAGACAATGAGTATGATGTAGAAAATCAAATTCACGATGCCGACTCCCATCAACGGGAATTTCCACTTGGCCATACTCTCAAACATCACACGGGCCTGCTCATCATCCTCTGGCACGAATCCGGCAGCCATGCCCATCAAGAACGGCGCGACCGCTTGATAGACACTTCCCAGTGCGCCCAGTGAGCCAAAGATAATGCTGATGATCCCGATGACCGTTGGCCAACTGCTTTGGGCACCAACATGCGGCGCGGGTTGCTGCTGATACGACGGTGGCACCGGTGAACTTGCCAACGCGGGTTCTTCACCAAGTGGTGGGACATTGTTTTCCATGAACGGACTCCCTGAGTGGAATGATTTATTTTGCGTAATAAAAAATGGACATGCGATGCAGGCGGGTGGCGCATCACAGGCATTCGTGTGTTGTCTTTGTGCTTTAGAAGTTGGACGGATCAATCGTCAGCATGATCACAGCAATAATACTGCCGACGAAGAGCATCATCGCGACAAGCGGCAGGATAAACGCTGCCAACGTTGCCTGAAAGCCCGAGACTTTGTGCGCTTTACAGAGCATCAGAATAAAACTCACCAACGCCCAGATGCCGGTGACATAACCAAGAATCATGCCGCACACGGGAATCGCGGTCAGCGCGTTGACGCCCTGGCTGTAACACATGCAGCGGTAAGTGTCGGTCAATTCGCCTTCCGGTTTGGCAACCAGTCGTAAAAACAGATGCACAAACGCACCAAAAAGCAACATAAACAGCAGTGCAAAGGGAATGGCAATCACGGCCTGCATGAGAAGCGTGCCGACCATAAACCCGACTCCGGGTGCCCCCCCGCCGCCCGGTCCACCGGCGCCACCTGCGACTGCCATTAAAATGAATACCAGCGACATCGAGCCATAGCCCACGAGCATGGTCATCAGCAGGTTCAACGCCAGGAATGACCAATGTCCTGAGACACGGTCTGATGTTGCAGGGAATTGCACCAACTCCGATGGCGTGAACATCGCAGCCTTGGCGGTTCGGACCCATGCGCGAAGTGAGCCTTTGTTTTCGCCGCGCCCTTCCCACGGATGTTCCGTGGTTGCCGATGCCGAATCTTCGTAGCCCGCCAAAGGTCTGACGACCATCTGGTCCATCTCGATGGGCTGCTGACATTTGACACAGTCGAAAGCTCGGGGTTCGAGCAAGCCATGTTCATCCGTGCCGTAGTAATCCTGATCACAATGCGGGCAGCAGAATGACACCGCGTTGGGTTTGAAGTTGTAATCTGAAATCTTGAAAGGATTGCCACACTCCGGGCAATTGTGATGTCCCTGAACGTTCCAAAGTTGGTAGCCACAGACTTTACATTTCATGCATGCGTACTTTCAGCTAAGAGTTTGATTGCCCCAAGGGATTTCCCTGTTCACAGTATGCCAAAATCACCGACGGTCACAAGCAGTATTTGCGGGAAAATTCAGATTCCTTTGGCAATAACGGGAAGCCTCACCAACGATAAGCCAAGTTGACTAAGCATCACGTTCGTATCAACCGCATTCCCGATTGCTCAGTCAACGCATGTCCGTCGGGAACGGCAAGCCTTCGCCTGCCTGCGGGATATTCAAGTCCAACGTCTCAATGCGATTTAAATCACGAATCGTCGGCAAGCCAAGCTCCTCACGCAGCAAGTCCTGCCGAACCAGCAGATGCGGCATGTCCTTGGCCAGCACGTGAATCATCCGGCCATCCGCCAGGTAAATGCGGGTCTGTCGCGGTGAATAATTCTTCGGCCAACGCACCGCCAGCCACAGTTCATCATTGAGCTTGTCCCTGGTGATCCCGTCATACACCATCACCATCTGCCCGAAACGATAGCCCGCGACGCCTGTCGAAGCATCGCGATTGGGTAGCGATTCAATCTGTGATCGCAAGGCTTGTTTCTGTGATGCGTTGGCAGTGATCATCCAGTTGTTATGCCAGTTGCCCATGCCCTTGTTGTGATTGTTCATTGAATTGAAGTTATCACGATCCGCATCATCAAACACGCTCGTTGCCAGCTTGTCATCCATGAGTAAACGCAGCACATGTTTGGGGCCGACCTGCCCGTCATCAGCTGTCACTTCAAGCAACTTGCCTGACACGTCGTAGTCCTCGAAATTCATCGCGACAAAACCCTGCACCGGGATCAACGGGAGCGGCCGAATGTTGATCGCATCCAACGATTTGATCTGTGGCAAACCCAACTCACTGCGCAATGTGTCCTGCGCATCCACCGCATCAATCAATGTCGTCACAGCATAATTCTTCGTCTTCCCCCCTGCTAAAAACACCTTCACCGTGTTGGGCTGTGAATGTTCAGGCCAAACCACAAGCAGCCAGAGATTCGGATCAAGCTTGTCCGTCGTGACCTTGTTGTAAAGAAACAGGACACTGCCAAACCGATAGCCCGCATCTTCCAACGGCGGTAATTCGTCCAGCGCATCAGTGATGTGCTTCTTGTGTTTCTTGACCAGATCCGCTTCACCTTGCTGACCAAACATCATCGAGAGATTGTTGCAGCCTTCCTGGAACCCCGCCCCCCAACTGCCCATGGCCTGATCCGCCATTTGCCATTCCCAGGCGCTGGCATTGTTCACATCAGCAATCATCATCCGCAAGACATGATCCGGGCCGATGGTGTTATCGTCATTGACCTGTTTGAGAATCGCCTCGCCAATCTCCTCAGCAGAGACCATCTGCGTGGCCATGTTTGCCACCTGCTGCTGAACCGAATAAATCGAATATCCAATCAGGCCGCCAATACCAATCATGAAAATGATCGGGAAAATCCACACGGCAATCATCGCACGCCCCACGGACATTTCGTGACGTTTGCCAAGCATGAAACCTGCACTGATCGGCCACCAGATGGCTGCGATCCACGACAAACCGTAGACACCGCAAAACGGTATCGCCGTCATCAACGTCACACCATTGGAAAAGCAAAGACAGTCAATCGTGCCTGCGTATTTGCCCTTGGGGTTACCCATCAGTCGAAGCATGCCATGCGTGATACCACCCCATACCGCGATGATAAAGAGCATGGCAAGAAGTGTGCCGCCTATCACACCGAGCATGACCATGACGACTTCGAAAAATCTCCCGCCCCCATTGCCCATGAACAGGCCGCCTGCTGCAGCAAGCATCACAAAAACGCCGATGCCCAACAGCACGCACATCGCATTGTGAAAAAACATGAACTTCAAGGCAGGTGAAATCGAATTGCCGTCATCAACTGGTTTGGCTAAATCATAGGGCTTGAACATCGCCCGCCAACAGGTCTTAACCCATGCCAGCATACTGCTCTTGGACTTGCGGCGATCCACCCACGGGTTGTCGCTCTGATGCGTCTGCTGCTCCTCA
>JBICHS010000012.1:0-6604 GCA_043101135.1 Phycisphaeraceae bacterium JB051 | reverse complement strand
AGCTTTATCGTGATGAGAATATCCCCCTGCAAACCGACGTGACCAAACTCACTACGGAGTATGGCAAGCTCTGTGGCAAGATGATCGTCGAGTTCAAGGGCGAAAAAATGACGCTCCAGCAACTGGCTCGTTTCATGGAAGAAACCGACCGCCAGACCCGCGAAGATGCCTGGCGTCTGTCGACCACGCGTCGTCTTGAAGACCGCGATGCGATGGATGAAATTTTCAATAAGCTGTTAGCCAAGCGCGCAGAGATTTCCAAGAACTCCGGCAAGGCCAACTACCGCGATTACATCTGGCAGTCCAACTGTCGCTTTGACTACACACCCGAGGACTGCCTGACGTTTGGTGATGCGATTGAAGAAGTCTGCATGCCGATCGTCAAAGAGCTTGATGAGAAGCGCAAGGCTGAACTGGGCGTGGACCCGCTTAAGCCCTGGGACGGTGCGGTGGACCCCAAGGGGCGTGACCCGCTGCGCCCGTTTGATGCCAAGGACCCGATGCAGATGGTCAAAGGTGTGCGTGAGATTTTCAATCGCGTTTCACCGGAACTTGCCAACCTGTTTGACGAACTGAAGCCCGGCAAAAACTTCGACCTTGAATCGCGCCCGGGTAAACGTCCCGGTGGTTTCCAGAGTTCACTGGAACAGTGTCGTGAGCCGTTTATTTTCATGAATGCAGCGGGGACACATCGCGATGTCGAAACGATGCTCCACGAAGCAGGCCATGCATTTCATTACATGGATGCCCGTGATGAGCCGTTGATGTTTGTCCGTCATGCCCCACTGGAGTTCTGCGAGGTGGCGAGCATGTCGATGGAGCTCATTGGTTGCGATCACTTTGACGTTTTTTATGATGCAGAGAATGCCAAGCGTGCCAAGGCGGCGCAGCTCGAAGGCATTCTGCGGTTCTTCCCGTGGATGGCAACGATCGACGGCTTCCAGCATTGGCTTTACACCAACGAAGACAATCTCACCGAGCCCCGCACCAAGGCATGGACGGAAATTTACAACCGCTATTCCAGTGGCGTAGCTGATTGGTCGGACATCCCCGAGGCGCGGCTGGCACGTTGGCATGCCCAGCTGCACGTGTTCCATTACCCGTTCTACTACATCGAATACGGCATTGCTCAACTCGGTGCATTGCAAGTCTGGCAGAACTTCAAGCAGGATGCCGACACCGCGCTGACCAATCTGCGCAAGGCGTTTGCACTCGGTGGTGCCAAGCCGCTGCCTGAGTTGTTTGAAACCGCAGGCATTCGTTTTGACTTCTCAGCCGATACCCTCGGCCCGCTGATCGAAATGGTGAAAACGGAGTTGGATGCGTTGGAAGCCTGAGCATATTGTTTTAAGACAATAAACCGCGGATGAACACAGTCCCGAAAGTAAACACAGATGTCTCAAGTCGAGGCGTCTGTGTTTTTTTGTGTCCAGTTCATATGATTCATGCTTGTATCGCAACGCGTATAAACAATCGCTCATCGTAGATCAGACACATCAAGGCAATGGAATCTCACCGATTTCAAACGGCAGGCTCAGTGTGTTGTCATCCGATTTGAGATTCACCTCAAGCATTGCATTCTCCGGCTCGCCTTGCAGACTCACATATACCGTCACGTGATCGAATTGGATTTGGCGTAACGGGCCGGCTTTGCTGGTGATCTGCACGCGGGCGATTTGCTTATCCGGGTCCATGATGAGCAGCGGGATGAGCTTGACATTGCCTGACTGCTTGCTGATGCCTTCGATGAGTGGGAGTAGGCCTGACATTTCCGCATCGGGGATGATGCTGGTTTTTTCAGTGTTTTTCTCGGCTGCCCAATCTTTGATCCACTGCGGGGGCAGATAGGTGATCTGGACCTTGCGGTTTTTCAAGGCTTCTGCGGGGATGGGTTTGCCGGTTTCATTCATGAAGTCGCTGAGATGGACATAGTCCTTGCCTTCGACGGATTTGAGAATGAAATGGGCGATGCCCTTGATGCTTTGAATCTGTTTTGCCTCACGGGGTGGGTTCTTGAGTTTGATCGTCATGCCTGCAGCATTGGTCGGCTTGCCACCAGCAGAGGAAAGTAAATCATCCTGGCCGATGTTGCGATTGGGCTGTGATTTTTGTTTGATCAGGTCATTGCCTTTGTCATCGATAGCCTCTGTGAGTTGCACACGATCCACACCAATGACCAACTCCAACGGCTTGCCGATGAACAGCAGTTCGACCATGCATTGATTGAGGATCGACTGGATGGAAGACCGACGATCCATCACCTGCACCACGGAGGTGATGAGCTTGAGTTCGTCATTAACCGTCTCTTTGATGTCGAGTTTGGGTTTGGGGTCGCTTTCGTTGACAGCAGCAGGATGCATTGCGCGAGTGTCGACTTTGGGTTGCGGTTCGTCCTGTGCGTACATGGATGTGAAGCACAATGTCAGAGACAGGAACATGATGAACAGACGGTTAATTGGCATGAGGAGCCCTTTGATTCAAAGTCATGTTGACCGCAGATGACAACGCATCACATTGAGCACCGCAGGTGACGAACCGTTGATTACACAAACCTGCACCAGATTAACATCTGGTGCTCAGAGCACAGCGAGTTTTCTCATTGATTTGCTCTGTGTCTCTGTGACTCTGTGGTAAAGCCAAAGGCTTACTTACCTGCAACAAGTTTTTCCAGGTCTGCCAGGGCGATGACCTGTTGGTCGCCGGTTTCCATGTTCTTCAATTCAGCCTTGCCGTTGGTTGCATCATCGCCAAGAATCAGTGCAAAACGGCTGCGTGCGGTGGCTGCTTCCTTGAGGAGCTTGCCGACGTTGCGCGTGGTCTTGTAGCTGTAGCGAGCGTGGATGCCTTTCCAACGCAGTCGCGATGCGATCGGGCCGACCTTGGTCGCACCGGTATCCGAAGCTGCGACGATGAACACATCGGGACACGGTGAAACATCATCAGGCATCAGGCCCTTGTCGATGAGCACTTCACTGAGCACGACGTCACCCATACCAAAACCAACCGCAGGCATGGACGGGCCACCAAAAAGTTCAACGAGTTGATCGTAGCGACCACCCCCTGCCATGGCACGCAGTGCGCCGGAGGCTTCGTGGACTTCAAAGACGGTCCCGGTGTAGTAGGCAAGACCGCGGACGATGCCCAGGTCATACTCGCACCAATCCGCGATGCCGAAGGCCTGGAGTTGGGCGTCGAGTTCTTCGAGGTCAGCAAGGTCTTGAATACCGGTTTGTTCACGCAGTTGATCCAGTTCACCACAGGGATACTTGCAGCGGCACATCTGCTCAAAACGCTCCACGCGTTCGGGCTCCATGCCGAGCTTGGCAGCGGCTTCGGTGAAGGCTTCAGGCTCCATCTTGTCGCGACGGTCCAACAGGTCAAACGCGCTAAGCAGCTTGTCCTCAGCTACACCGAGCTTCAGCAGGATGTCCTTAACCGTGGTACGGTGAGAAATCTTCATCCGCACGTGGCCGGGCTCAAGTCCCAGTTCCTGCATCAGGTCCACAACGGTGAAGATGCACTCGGCATCGGCGGTGGCGCCATCCAGACCCATGATGTCCGCATTCCACTGCCAAAACTCGCGAAGGCGGCCACGCTGCGGGCGTTCGGCGCGACAGAGGTTGGGCACGCAGAACCACTTGATCGGTCGCGGCAAGGCGTTGGCTTTGGCGGCTACCATGCGGGCTAATGTCGGGGTGAATTCCGGGCGAATCGCCAGGCCGCGACCACCTCGGTCTTCAAAATGGAACAGTTCACTGACAATGCCATCACCACTTTTGACCTTGTACAGATCCAGGTGTTCAAAGATCGGGCCATCAACTTCTTCAAAGCCGTTGCGAATGGACACCCGTCGCCAGGCGTCGAGCAGAAAGTTTCGCCAGGCACAATCTTTGGGATAAAGGTCTCGTGTTCCCCGTGGCGCTTGGAGCTTGCTCATTGTGTACGTTCCATGTTCGATTCGTCAAAAAATTTCAATGCAAGACGATAGTGTAACGCATCGAGCATAGGGATTCGACAGAAGGGGACAAGATACGGATAGAACACTGGATTTTTTGATTCATGCGCAAACCCCGCGTTGACACGACGCGGCTCGCCTGAAGTGTAACGAAACTCGCAGGAATCATTCAATTACACAAAAGGCCCAATGCCCTTCCGTGGGGGAGTCAGGTGGTTTGGAGGGCTGACGGCGAAGCCCTCCATCTCAAACAGTCTGATGTCTTGAATGTCTCACGGGGGTCCGGAGGTGAGAGCAACGCAGCGAAGCGAGTCGCGCAGCACCCCTGGCAAGAATCAAATAACTTGACGCAAGAAACAATACGACAACTCAGGAATCCCCCGACGGTTGATCCGTCTGGTCATCACCATTCACATCATTCTTCATCAATTCACGCAAGACCACGGTGGCGAAGGCGCCCTTGGGCATGATGAATTGCAGGCGGACAAAACTGCCATGTTCGTCCACACCGCCGGTGATTTGGGGGTCTTGAATCATCACGCGAAGGGATCGACGCGAACCCCGTGTTAGCGGGCAGGTTTCAATGAGGTTCTGCTCAATGTCGAAGGCTTTGAGCGATTCAAGTTCCAATGCGCCTTGGCCCCCTTGAGCTTGCAGCAGGTCACTGCCCCACATCGGCCCTGATGGTGAAATCAGTCCTTGCGGGATACGGCCTTCAGGTTCGGTTGCGTTCTCCAACGTTGCCTGAGCTTCATCGACCGGGAATACGCTCTGGTTCTCGTGCTTCATGGCAAGATCACCGGGGAGCAGTTTGGCGAACGTGCCTGCTTTGACACGTTGGTCCAAGACCCAGTTAAACAGGTGGCTTTGCGCTGCTGAGCCATAAAACAACCGCTGTGTTTCAGCAATGCTGTAGATGGCTTTGCTGATGGATCGTCCTTTAGCCAGAGCGTTGAGGGCCTGGCGTTCGTAGCGAAGTGTGCGCGGCCAATGTTGCAGGGCAGTCGGATAATCACCTGCGTCAAAGGCTTGTCTTGCTTCATGGGTTGCTTCGTGATCGCAATGTTCCGCATCGCCAAGCAGTTGTTTGAGTGCAGCTTCAAAGTCACGCTTGATCAGCGCCCGGCCGACGAGGTGGTTATCTCCCAAGTACCCAAACCGCTGCGGGCCGAAGTAGTTAGGGACGCCGTGTGTGGCCAGTTGATCGAGCACGCGTTTGGCACGGATCACCGCGGTGGGGTCGACATCACGAATGCGGATATCAAACCGGTTGCCCGCCAGATGCCCACGCCGAAGCTTGTTGTTGTGACGATCCGCCCAGAGTACGGTGAAGGGTTGGTCTTTGATTGCTTCGACGCGACGTGCGTCCTGACTCTCCCCGCCGGGCAGGTGGATGGAAAACATCTGTCGCGTCAGGGCATGTTTATCTTTGAGACCCGCATAGCTGACCTGCTTGTTGCTCACATCAAAATGCTTGGCCAGTTTGGCGACCACGTCCATGGTGGTCATGTTGGTCTTCTGGACAAACAGGTAAAGGTGTTCACCCTCGCCACAGGGTTCGTAGAGCGGCTCTTCGGTGACGACGAAGTCATCGGCGCGCTGCTTGATCGTGCCACCGATTCCCGGTAGGTCGGCAGTCGCGTAGGCTAAGGGGTGATTGGATCCTGACATCATAAAGAACCACGTTTGGTTTCAAGGCAAGTAACCACAGATCAACACAGATGAACACAGATAAAGACAGAAAGTCAGCGCGAAAACGAAATGGACAATCTGTGTTTATCTGTGTTCATCTGTGGTTTAATTCTGATAGCCAGTGATGTTTTTAGCTTCTATGGAGCAACTTCCGGGGCCGGGGATCAATCTTCCGGTGCGTTGGCGACCAGATCGCGGAAGGCAGCGAGCAGTTGATTGGTGACGGTGCCCGGCTTGCCATCACCGATGACGCGGCCGTCGACCTTGGTCACGGCGATGACTTCGGCAGCGGTGCCGGTGAGGAACATTTCCCGCGCGGTGTAGAGGTCATGCTTGGTCAGATCCATACGCACCACGGGGATGCCAGCACGCTTGGCCAGCTCGATGACCAGATTCATGGTCACCCCTTCAAGCACGCCAGCATGCAATGGCGGGGTGATGAGGGTGGTTTGACCTTCCCATTCGCGGACGATGAAAATGTTATCGCCGGTACACTCCGCGACATTGCCCTGGGTGTTGAGCATGACCGCTTCCATCACGCCTGCGTCGATCGCTTCGATCTTGGCAAGCACGTTGTTGAGGTAGTTCAGACTCTTGACGCGGGGCGAGAGTGCAGCAGGATGCGTGCGACACACTGAGCTGGTGATGATCGCCATGCCGTTGTCGTACATTTCCTGCGGGTAGAGCTTGATGGAGTCAGCGATGATGTACACGCAGGCGCGCTTGCAAGTGAAGGGGTTGAGTCCCAAAGTGCCTGCGCCACGCGTGACCACCAGGCGGATATAACCGTTGGTGAGATTGTTGGCTTTGCAGGTTTGCTTGAGCGCTTCGGTGATCTGCTCTGGCGTATAGGGGATTTCCAGACGAATGGAATGAGCCGACTCAAAGAGGCGGGCAACATGGGTGGCACACTTGAGAATGCGATCGTTATAGATCCGGATGCCTTCAAAGACACCG
>JBICHS010000011.1:0-2978 GCA_043101135.1 Phycisphaeraceae bacterium JB051 | reverse complement strand
TCGAACGCTCGGACATGCGGGCGCGTTAAGAGTTGCTCAGCCATCTCCGGGCCAACGCGGATGATCAAGGCATCTTTCCAGACACCAACACACATGTTGCCGTTGAGCAGATACCCAAGACCACCAAACATTTTTTTGGTTTCGATGTCTGGTAGTTGGATGAGCAGATTGTTTAAGCGTTCCGCCAGGCCTTCGTCGTATGCCATGTGGTCAAGCTCCCAATGGTTTTGAGGATTAGCAAAACAGGTGTGACAGCAACATCTGGATCATGCTTTGGGCGCGGACTGTAATGCGTTGACCAACTGGTCCACATGTTCATCCGTCAGATCACAACGCAGACTCAGTCGGACCCGCGCAGCATTGGGCGCAACCGTCGGCGGTCGTATCGCAGGCGCATGAATGCCTTGTTGATTCAAGTGTGCTGACAAAGCAATCGCTGCATCACTTTCACCTGTGATTAAAGGGATAATAGGCGTTTGGGCAGTCGTCGTTGGCAGGACAAAACCCATCTGCTTCACGGCATCCCGTACACGTTGGCTTAACGTTTGAAGACGTTCACGACGCTGCGGTTCAGCCGTGATGACATCCATTGCAGCAGCAATGCAGGCAACCTGAGAGGGCGGCGGGGCGGTGGTGTAAATCAAGCTCCGCGCGTTGTTGATCAGCGTTTGAATCACCGGCTCTTGAGCGGTGACAATCCCCCCCAATGAGCCCAGGGCTTTGCTGGCGGTGGAGATGACGATGTCGACCTGGTCGGTGACGTTTTGCAGTTCACAAAGACCGCTGCCCTGTTCGCCGAGTACACCTGTGCCATGCGCTTCATCGACAATGGTGATGGCATCATACTTTGCTGCCAAGCCACAAAGCGCGGGTAAGTCCGCGACATCACCATCCATTGAGAAGACCGAGTCGGTGACAATCAATCGTCGTCTTGCATCGGCATATCGTTCGAGCAGTCTCTCGAGTTTATCGGTGTTGTTATGCGGGTAGACCCGAACGGTCGCACCACAAAACCGTGCAGCATCAATCAGCGAAGCATGCGTGAGTTTATCAATGAAAAGCACATCGTCCTGATTGGCAAGACTGGTCAGCACACCCAGATTGGCCATGTACCCTGTTGGGAAAATCACCGCAGCAGGGGCATGTTTAAAAGTCGCCAATCTCGATTCAAGTTGTTGAACTTCGCTGCTGTGGCCGGTGACAAGTTTACTGGCACCACTGCCTACGCCATGTTGCGTAATAGCACTGATCGCAGCTTTTTTGAGTTTAGGATGATTGCTTAACGCAAGATAATCATTTCCCGCCAGGTTCAGCAGTTTTTTCCCATCGCGCGTGAGATACGGCCCATCCACATCACTGGGTACCAATTGACGGTAAAGCGATACCGTCTGGCGTTGGAGCAGATCATTTTTAAGATCTCCCAGCCAGGTCTTGGTTAAATCTGGATTCATTGCGTTGCGATTTGGACCTGAGCAATGCTGCGAAAGGATAGATGGACGAATGCCTTCACATCACTGCGGGCACCATAAAGACAGGTTAAACTGTCAGTTATCGATCAATCGTCGCCGTCATCGGGACCGTCGTCAAAATTCAGTTCGGTAGCCTCGGGCATTTCAACCAGAGTCTGCTTCATCAAGCGACCGACCTTGAATTTAACGGTGCGCTTCGGCGGAACCTGCACGGGCTCAAGCGTTTTGGGGTTTTGAGCCTTGCGAGCACGGCGATGCTTGACCTCAAAAACACCGAAGTCTCGGAATTCCAAGCGGTTACCTTTGCCCAGCTCGACAATGATGTTGTCGAGAAAGCTCTGGACGATCCGTTTGACCACAACGCGCTTTTGACCTGTGGCATCGGCGATCTGGTCAATAAGTTCTTTTTTCGTCACAGTAGCCATTTTTCAATAGCCCCTTTGCTTTGAGTGTCCATCGTGGCGGATTTATCTGATGTACGAAACAGTAACGCTAAACCTCTAATATGGCAGACATTCACACAAAACATGTCATGTTGCTGTCTAAGTATGACATTCCTACCCCATAACGTCAAGGCATTGTCATATCGGGTTTAACAAACATTTTTCCAACTTGTCCTTCCATTCATTACGATTTAACATCATGACTATGAACACGGCACCTGAAAATCTACACATCGTCCACCATCCCGAGCCTATTCTTCGCAAGGTCTGCCAACCTGTTGAAGCGGTGACCCCGGAGATTGTTGCTATCTGTAAACGCATGCTTGAGTTGATGCATGAAGCACCGGGCGTGGGCTTGGCTGCACCGCAAGTTGGTCTACCCTTACGCTTGTTTGTTGCCAACGCATCCGGTGAAGTCGAAGACGATATGGTGTTCATCAACCCGGAGATTACCATCGAAGGTAAAGCAACCGAAGACATGGAAGAAGGCTGCCTGTCTTTGCCGGGAATCAATGCAAGTATTCGTCGCCCCAAAGCTGTAACGATTGAAGCCACAGACATCCAAGGCAATCGCTTCCGCGCAACCAGTGACGATTTACCCGCCCGTATCTGGCAACACGAAAACGATCACCTCGATGGCGTGATGATCATCGACAAGATGTCCCCCATCGACAAGATGGCCAACCGCAAAGCGCTTAAGGAAATGGAAGGGTGAAAGAAAGGGACTAGGGACTAGCGACTAGGGAGTAGGGGTTAAGACACGCAAGCGTACAAGCGAACTTGAAATGTCTTTTTCCCTAGTCCCTAGTCGCTAGTCCCTAGTCGCTGAATCCATCATGCGAATTATCTTCTCTGGTTCTGGTGCATTTGGTTTACCCACACTTCAAGCCCTTCATCAAAAGCATGAAGTGGTTGCGGTCTTAACCCAGCCTGATCAGCCTGCAGGGCGTAAGCGTGTCCTCACGCCAACGCCAATCGGTCAATGGGCTGAGCAGCAGAATCTGCCTGTATACAAGTACGAAAACGCCAATGAGCCCGATGCCATTGCGCAGATTGCTTCACACCA
>JBICHS010000010.1:0-12290 GCA_043101135.1 Phycisphaeraceae bacterium JB051 | reverse complement strand
TTCATTGTATTAATGGCTGTTACTACTTGATACCTTACCCGTTGAGGTGATGTCAGATACGATTCATATTATTCAATAATGTTACTTTTTGAAAATTAAGCTTGTAACGTTTTCATATTCGTTTGCATTCTGGTGTTCTTGTTGAGAGCACTTCATTCAACTCACCATGGCGGGTAGTGTTTGTTGTATTGTCGAACGCCAGGTGTTGCTTGACATTTCAGCACGCTTCGTTGCTCATAAGTAAATCTTGCAGGTATAACTTGACGTCTTCGTGCTACTCCTAAGACGGTTCAAACTCGACTATCGCGTCAGCAAGGACACGCATGGCGACTTGCCCGCACTCATCGTAACACTCGACCTAATGCAGGTGCTGATTACAACACCGTGCAGAATGCCATGCAATGTCCATGTTCTAAATCAGTCAGACAATACCTGTTTTGACAAACCAATCTACGTCTCAATCCTTATCGCCAATTCTATTGTAAGCCGTTTTTTTAAAAGGAATAATAGATAATTTGAGGTGGCGTTACGATGCAGGATGCTGGTAAATCAAAATACATTTCATTGACATGCAGGAAATGACTTGTTAATGTTTGCGGGGCTCTGATTTTGAATAATCAAAATAAAAATTAAGGCCATGCAAAAACGGCCGCGTAAATCAAATCTCCGAGATTGTCTGATGTTGATGCTGTAGTCAATGCCAAGCTCTGTCCTGAATCATCGGATGGCATGGTAATCGTCAGAAGCTGTGGGGAGATGCATGGCGGTATGTTTTTCGAAAACAGTAAATGAATGAGAACATATTGACTTTACCCGAAGGGAAAATTGTGAAACGTTGTAGTGCTTTTATCTGGTCGGCATTCTGTGCTTTTGCGCTGTTTTATGTCATTGGTTGTGATAATCATTCCGAGCCGAATGAGCACACCACTGAAGTATCTGACCATCTTCAATATCCATATCACATCACCACCACGGTCGGCATGATCACCGACATTGTGCGCAATGTGGCAGGGGACAAGGCAACCGTCCAAGGCATCATCGGTGAAGGCGTTGATCCGCATCTCTATAAACCAACGCGTGGTGATGTGGTCAAACTCAGTGAGGCTGATGTTGTCTTTTACAGCGGTTTAATGCTCGAAGGCAAAATGGGTGATGTGCTCATTCGTGTCGCGCGCACAGGTAAACCGGTCTATGCCGTGACGGAAGCGATCCTCGATCAGGGGGATTACGTGATGACCGATGAGGCTCAACATTATGACCCGCACGTTTGGATGGATGTGGCAGGTTGGATTCGCGCAGTGCAAGTCGTTAACAAGTCGTTGGGTGAATTTGACCCACAAAACAAGGGGTTTTATCAAACCAATACCACGGCATATATTCAGGAGCTGCGCAAACTCGATGATTATGCAAAGCAGGTGATCACATCAATTCCTGATAAACAACGTGTGCTTGTAACGGCTCATGATGCGTTCAACTATATGGGACGTGCCTACGGCCTGGATGTTCGTGGCATTCAAGGCCTGAGTACCGAATCCGAAGCGGGGCTTCAGGACATCGAAAAACTCGTGAGTTTTCTTGCAGGCAACAAAATACCTGCCGTGTTCGTGGAAACCTCCGTTGCAGACAAGAACGTCCGCGCCCTGGTTGAAGGTGCCAGGGCACGTGGGCATAACGTCAAGATCGGCGGTGAGCTGTTCTCTGATGCGATGGGACAAACCGGAACCTACGAGGGCACGTACATCGGCATGATTGATCACAACGTCACCACCATCGCCCGTGCACTTGGCGGTGACGCTCCTGAACGAGGCATGCAGGGCAAGCTCAATATTGAGCATTGATCGAAGGTGATCGCGATGGTTGCAACACCAATCAACAAAGACAAACAGAAAGCTCAAGCCGACATGAATGTGCCAACCCACCCGCCAACTGTACCATTAGCCATTGACGACTTAACCGTCGCCTACCATCGCAAGCCGGTACTCTGGGATGTTGATTTGGATATCCCCGAAGGCAAACTCGTCGGCATCGTTGGCCCCAATGGTGCAGGCAAAAGTACGCTCATCAAGGCCTGCCTGGAGCTGATACCCAAGGCATCAGGGCGCGTCACGATCTACGGCCAACCGTATCGCAAGCAGCGGTCATTGGTAGGTTATGTCCCGCAGCGAGAAAGTGTCGATTGGGACTTTCCTGTCAGTGCGTTGGATGTGGTGGCGATGGGCACTTATCGCAAGCTCGGTTGGTTGCGCCCCGTCTGCAAAGAGCAGAAAGAACTGGCCCGTCACGCGCTGGATCGTCTGGGCGTGGCACACTTGGCGAACCGTCAGATCAGTCAACTCTCCGGTGGACAGCAGCAACGCGTCTTCCTGGCGCGCGCATTGGTTCAGGACGCCCAACTGTACTTTATGGATGAGCCTTTTGCAGCAGTGGATGCCGCTACGGAACGCGCGATTGTCACCTTGTTGCATGAACTCAAAGATCAGGGCAAAACCTGCCTGGTGGTTCATCACGATCTGGCGACGGTTGCTCAGTATTTCGACTGGGTGGTCTTGTTGAACATGCGCGTGGTCAAAGCTGGGCCGACGCAAGAGATCTTCACCAAGGAAAATCTCAAGGATACCTACGGTGGGCGATTGGCTTTGCTCGAAGAAGCGGGACATGCTTTGCGACATGCAGGAGCCCCGGGAAACTTAGCAGTAAGGAGTTCATGATGAAGCTCCGTTGCCTTGCGTTTTTTTTGATGTTATCGCTGGGGGGCTTTTTGTCGACGGTTGATGCTTCACCGATTCATGACCATGATTTGCCGACGGCATCACCGCGCGAGCTTCAAACGCTTACCAATACTGGAATGGATTGGCCTTCGCTTTGGGATGTCATTCGCGTTGCAACCTTGCAGAATTACAACACACGACTGGTTGTTTGTAGCACAACACTTTTAGGTGCGGCTTCTGGGTTGATCGGCACGTTCCTGTTACTTCGCAAGCGTTCTCTGATGGGTGATGCACTGTCACATGCCTGCCTCCCGGGGATCGGTTTAATGTTCATGCTCATGGTTGCGGTTGGTGGCAATGGCAAGTTTTTACCAGGTTTGCTGCTGGGCGCTGCGATCACCGGTGTCATAGGCGTCGTATTGGTTTTGCTGATTCGTAACACCACGCGGATCAAGGACGATGCAGCGATGGGGCTTGTTTTATCCGTGATGTTCGGGATTGGGGTCGCCGTATTGGGAATGGTCCAGGCGATGCCCGGAGCCAGCGCCGCCGGACTGGAGTATTTCATTTATGGCAAAACCGCGTCGATGGTGATGCAGGATTTTTTGCTCATCAGCGCGGTGGCTGTGACGGTGACCTTCATGAGTATGATCCTATTCAAAGAGTTCACGCTGGTCTGCTTTGATGAAGGTTATGCAAGCACACAGGGATGGCCGGTCAACGTGCTGGATGTGGCTATGCTCGGACTGGTCACGACGGTGACCGTTGTCGGCATGCAGGCGGTGGGGTTGATGCTGATCATCGCCTTTTTGATTACGCCCTCGGCAGCAGCTCGATTCTGGACCGAGAACCTCAAACGCATGTTGCTTCTTTCAGGCATGATCGGCGCCATCAGTGGCTGGTTGGGATCGTCTATCAGTGCGCTACTGCCAAGGCTTCCTGCTGGTGCGGTGATTGTGGTCGTGGCAGCAGCCATCTTTCTGGTGAGTATGATTTTCGGCTCCTCGCGTGGTGTGCTGTTAAGGATGTTTGCACGTCGTCGACTCAATCGCAAAGTCGGTCGACAGCACCTGCTGCGTGCCGTGTACGAACTCGTCGAATCGCGCAAGCATCCGGAAATGACCGACGTCGCCAATGTTGCTATCGGCATGGATGAATTGCTGCTTCGTCGATCCTGGACACGCAAGCAGTTGGAAAAACTCATCCGCGTTGCCAGACGTGAAGATCACATTGAGTATTACAACGGCAAGTTGCTTCGCTTATCTGAGCCGGGCTTTGGCGAGGCTGCACGCATCACGCGCAACCACCGGCTGTGGGAAATGTACTTGATCAAACACGCGGATGTCGCAGCGGCACATGTGGACCGTGATGCCGATGCGGTGGAACATGTACTGGGTGCCGAGATGGTTCGCAAGCTCGAAGCGGAACTGGTTAAACGCGGACAGGCTTTGTTGGTCCCGCCCAGCCCGCACACGATTATCACGGGAGCATGATGCAGATGGTTTGGTTACTTTTGGATACATGGATTGTGGTGATTGGCGCCTTGTGCGCGATGGCTTGTGCGTTACCTGGATGCTTTTTGGTACTCAGAAAAATGAGCATGATGGGTGATGCGATCAGTCACGCGGTGTTGCCCGGTTTGGCGATTGCCTTTTTGGTCACCGGTAGTCGCGCGAGCTTTGGTATGTTCATGGGGGCAGCGGTCGTTGGTGTGCTCACTGCTGTTTTCACGCAATGGGTCAGCAGCTTCGGCAAGGTGGATCGCGGTGCGTCGATGGGCATTGTTTTTACCACGCTCTTTGCGCTGGGGTTACTCTTGATCGTGCAGGCTGCAGATCATGTGGACCTTGATCCGGGCTGTGTGCTTTATGGTGCGATTGAACTCACGCCATTGGAAACCGCAATGACGATGGGGGGCTTGGCGATCCCACGTGCAGCCGTTGTGTTGGCAACCGTGCTGCTGATCAATACAGTCATCATCATTGCGTTGTTCAAGGAGCTGCGCATCAGTGCGTTTGATCCTGCTTTGGCAACCACGATGGGGATCAATGCCACGCTGATGCACTACCTGCTGATGGCCATGGTCGCAGTGACCACGGTTGCCTCGTTCGAAGCTGTCGGCAGTATCATCGTCATTGCCATGCTCATTGTCCCGGCAGCCACGGCGTATCTGTTAACCGATCGTCTGTCGGTGATGCTGCTGATCAGTGCGATCGTCGCTGTTTTGTCCTCTGCTCTTGGTCACCTGGGCGCATTGACTGTGCCACGGCTGTTTGGTTTTGAGTCCACGTCGACATCGGGCATGATGGCCGGTGCTGCCGGCTTGCTTTTTGGTGTCGCATGGCTGCTGGCCCCGCGATATGGCTTGTTATCGCGTTGGCTTCACCGAAAGAATCTGCATGCTGATGGCCCGGCATTGGCTTGAGTTTGAATCAAAAAGCTCCACAGTTTGGCTGCTGTCTTTATGAGATTCTCAGATAGTGGTCTTCCATGTGAGCGTGTTTGTAATCGTATCAGGCTGTCAGTCGGATTCAGCCCGTTTGTGAAATTCTCTTGTGATTGTGGATTGAATTTTCAGACAAGGTCAGTTTTGCATTCGTTCGTTATCCCAGCATAATGGCTACCTGTTTGATGGTTCTTGGCAAGCATTTTTTAAGCCGTTGTCTTGCCCAGGCCGTAGTATTTGGTTGGCATTGCGTGTTGGCTTCACACATGATGCGGCGTATTTGTATTGATTTGCAGCATGTATGCATGGAGTTTTCGCATGTCCAAAGATCTGACCCCTGCCCAATTAATCGCCTATATCAATGATAGTGGCATTGAACGTAGCCAACGCCCATGGAAAGATACTTTGATGCTCGGGGTGATGGCTGGCGTATACATCGCGTTAGGCGGTGCGTTTTATACATTGGTCTCCGCCGGATCAAGTTGGGGGTTCGGCCCGTCACGCTTTCTCAACGGGATGGCTTTTTCCATCGGTCTGATGCTTGTGGTGATGGTGGGGGCGGAACTGTTCACCGGCAATGCCATGATCATGGCGGTGTCACTTGCCAACAAACAAATCACACTCCGGAAACTGATGCGTAACTGGTCGCTTGTTTACGTTGGTAACTTCATTGGTTCGATTTTCGTGGCTTATCTCGTCGCCAACTCTGCCATCCTCGAAGCCAGCGAAGCCGTTGCATTGCACAAAGCCGTCGCCATCGCCAATGCCAAAGCCAGTCTTACCATGAATGAAGCATTCTTCAGGGGCATTCTCTGTAATATGTTCGTCTGCCTGGCGGTCGCAATCGCCTATGTCGCACAGAATGTCAGTGGCAAAGTGCTCGGCATTCTCTTTCCCATCTCCGCGTTCGTGGCAATGGGGTTTGAACACTCCGTGGCCAACATGTACCTCATCCCACTGGGCATGATGAAAGGTGCTGACGTGACAGTCATGGACTTTATCCATAACCTCATTCCTGTCACCATCGGCAATATCATCGGCGGTATGCTCGTGGGTTTACCTTATTGGTACATCTTCCTGAAAAAGAAACAGGGTGCATGAGTCAAACGGCTGGGCTGCTTTGAACATGAGAGTATGGTGTGTGTCCTCATGCTGAATCTTGAATCGGACCTTTCAATCGACGCCAGCTGATTGCTTTAGCAGTTGCGTCACATGGCACAGTCATTCACGAGACCGGCAATGCATACTGCATGAGGATCTTCTTTGCATGGTCAATCGTCTCTTGCGGCGCGTCGGGGACACCTTCCAATGGATTGGTTTTGCCCAATGCTTTCCACTTGTGCAAATGCATGGTGTGGTAGGCCAGTAAATCCACTCGCTGCACATTAGGCCACTGTTTGAGAAGCTCGCCTAACCGATGAAAATGTGCCTCGTCATCAGTGATGCCTGGGATTACCACATGACGAACCCAGACTGGTTTGTTGACCTGTGCAAGGTACGAGCCGGTCTCCAGAACATTGTGCTGAGGCACGCCAGTGAGCCAGATATGCGATTGGGCGTCTGTGTGTTTAACATCCAGTAACACCATATCCGCTGCATCAATCACGGGCTGGCTGATGTTCAAGGGACGGCCTCCCGAAGTATCCAGCGCGCTGTGAATACCCAACTCACGCAGTGTCAACAAGAACGCTTGGGCAAACTCCGGCTGAGCCAATGGGTCGCCGCCTGAGAGTGTGACCCCGCCGCCTGAGGCTTGGTGATAGGATCGGTAGGGCATGACTTCGTGAAGTAGCTGCTCGACAGTCACCTGCTGGCCGCATTGCCGATCCCATGTGTCTGGGTTATGGCAAAAGCGACAGGACAGGTAACAACCCTGTAGAAAAATCACTGTGCGAATACCCGGGCCATCGACTGTGCCACAACTCTCGATGGAGTGCAGGCGGCCGGTGGTCTGACGTTCAGATAAGGGCACACGTGATAGTGCCCTGGCCAGATTCAGACTGTCACGATAGCTCATACGCTCTTATGGAATGTGCGTTGAATGACATCCAATTGCTGTTCGCGCGTGAGTCTGACAAAGTTCACTGCGTACCCCGAAACACGCACCGTCAACTGCGGATATTTCTCGGGATGTTCCATGGCATCTTCCAGCAGCTGACGATCAAAGACGTTGACATTGATGTGATGCCCACCTTGTCGGATATAGCCATCAAGTAAGCCCACGAGGTTGTCGACGCGGTCTTCCTGGTTCGCGCCCAATGCTGATGGGACGATGGAGAAGGTGTAGCTGATCCCGTCTCGGGCATGCTCGTAAGGCAGTTGTGCCACCGACGACATAGAGGCGATCGCGCCCTTGGTATCACGCCCATGCATGGGGTTGGCACCGGGGGCAAAGGGTTCGCCTTGCTTGCGTCCATCAGGTGTCGCGCCGGTTGCCTTGCCGTAGACCACATTGGAGGTAATGGTCAGGATGGACATGGTCGGCGTTGAGCCGCGATAGGTTTTGTGCATACGGAGCTTGTTCATGAATTTGCGAACAATGCGTCGCGCCAGTCCGTCGACTTGCGGGTGATTATTGCCATAGGTCGGGAAATCGCCTTCGATTTTATAGTCCACAGCCAATCCGTCTTCATTGCGGATGACGGAAACCTTGGCGTTCATGATGGCAGATAAACTGTCAACGACGACAGAGAGCCCTGCGATACCGGTCGCTGAGGTACGTTCGACATTGACATCGTGTAGCGACATCTGAAGTGCTTCGTACGCATATTTATCATGCATGCGATGGATGATATTGAGCGTGTTGATGTAGAGCATCGCAACCCAATCCAGGACCTGGTCAAAGCGATCCCAGACTTCATCAAAGTCCAGCACGTTGCTGTCGATTGGGTCAAAGATCGGGCCGATCTGCTTGCCGCTGATTTCATCACGCCCACCGTTGATGGCATAGAGCAGGGCTTTGGCCAGGTTCGCGCGGGCGCCGAAGAATTGCATCTGCTTGCCGATTCGCATCGCTGAGACGCAGCAGGCAATACCGTAGTCATCTCCAAAGGTCGGGCGCATGATGGAATCTGATTCGTATTGAATCGCACAGGTTTCAATGGAGAGCTTGGCACAGTACTTGCGGAATGTACGTGGCAGGGATTCGGACCAAAGCACAGTCATGTTCGGTTCTGGTGCCGGCCCGAGGTTGACCAGTGTGTGCAAAAAGCGGTAAGAGGTTCGACTGACAAGTGTGCGGCCGTCGAGTCCCATCCCGCCGATTGCTTCAGTGACCCAGACCGGGTCGCCTGAGAACAATGCGTCATAATCCGGTGTACGCAGGAAGCGAACCATACGCAGCTTCATTACAAAGTGATCAATGAATTCCTGCGCCTCTTCTTCCGTGATCTTGCCTTCAGCGAGATCGCGTTCGATGTAGATATCCAGGAACGTACTCACGCGCCCAAGGCTCATCGCAGCACCGTTTTGCTCCTTGATGGCAGCAAGGTAGGCAAAGTACGTCCATTGAATTGCTTCCTGGGCATTGACCGCAGGACGACGCAGATCAAAGCCGTACACATCGCCTAGTTCGATAAGGTCTTTTAAGGCTTGAATCTGATCTGCCACATTCTCACGCAGGCGGGTCGTCTCAGCATCAATGCGGTTGTACTCAAGCATTTTCTTTTGGCGGTGTCGCTCTTCGATGAGTCGATCCACACCATAGAGTGCCACGCGTCGGTAATCGCCAATGATGCGTCCACGGCCATACGCATCGGGCAAGCCGGTGATGATGTGGCTTGAGCGTGCCGCCCGCATGTCATCGGTGTAAGCTGAGAACACCGCGTCATTGTGGGTTTTGCGATACTTGGTATAGATCTCAACGATGCGTTCGTCGATCTCATAGCCGTAAGCCTTGAGGCCGTTGATGACCATTCGCAGGCCACCCGCAGGCATGATGGCACGCTTGAGCGGCTTGTCAGTTTGCAAGCCGACGATTTTTTCCAGGTCACGGTCGACGTAACCCGGGCCATGCGAGGTGATGGTACCGACCACACTGGTGTCTGCATCAAGAATGCCTTTGTCGCGTTCGAGCTTCATTAACGCGGAGACTTTGTCCCAAAGTGTTCGACTTGCCTGTGTCGGCGCGACCAGAAAGCTTTCGTCACCTTCATAGGGTGTGTAGTTTTTCTGGATGAAATCGCGCAGGTCAATTTCATCCTGCCAGTCACCGGGCTCAAATCCACGCCAGGGATGATTTTCGTAAGGCTCATTGCCCTTGGGCGCCAATCGGCCAGAGTGGAACATGTCGTAAACGTCAATTTGGTTCTGTGCCTCAGAACCGGGCACGGTTTGTTGCTGTATCGTCGTCATCTACACACCTCAGATGCTTTAAAGATAAAAATGAATCTTTTTATTTTATCACTTTTCTCTATTCGATGCACCATTGCAGTGGCAAATCTGGTGATCAAGCCAGCCGTGAAATTGACAGAAGGTATGCAATATGCTTCGAAAATAGCGTTTTGCTGTGTTATAAGTCTTTGTTTTAAATGTGTTAGTGTTCTTCTGTTGCCTTTTAGGCACTGGCTGGGGGGGCAGGCTCTAAGACTTGATTGTTTTGAGCAGTCAATGCCTCTAAATAAACATGAAGAGATTTATAAATACTGTATAGAGTAAAGTCTATGCTTTTGTGATCTTCAAAGATATCGCGGCTATTGGGGGGGCATCATTTGGCGAAAGTTTCAGACTGAGGTTGTGCAAAATAAGCGTCATAAAGCTTTTACGCTTATTGAGCTTGTGGTTGTGATCTCCATTTTCAGTATCCTGATCTCTGTTCTCTTGCCGGCTTTGGTGGCCTGACGTGGCGTGCGTCTGGTTATCACAAAACACTTTCAGTTGCATGGGATTCGGCAGCAGCAATTGGACAGCTCAATCTAGTATCGGTTGCTTCTCAGCTGACTGGCTGAATGAGTATTGCAAATCATTAGCAGGCTTCTACTTGCCACAGTACCTTTTTGAGACATCATGCCGAGGTCCTGCAAGCGAAATTGAATTTCTCCAATGAGAAAGCTTGACTACATTGAGGAGCGCGCTATGATCAGCTACTTTAGCGCTAAATGTATTTAGCGCTAAAGCTCCCTGGGAGACGACATTGAACAAAACGCTTGAACATATCAGCCAAGTCTTCGGCGTCTCCGCCATGACTGTCAGCAATGCGCTTAATGGCCGCAAAGGCGTCTCGGAAAAGAAGGCTCAGGCGATTCGTAAATATGCTGTAAAAGTCGGATATCAAACAGATTATCGTGCTTCGAGTCTGACGCGGCGTCGTACCCGGATGATCGGCATGTGTCTGCGGACCAAGCCCACTTTCACATGGTGGGCGCAATTGGTTTACGAGATTCAAAAGCAATTGCATGAAGCGGATTTTCGGATGACATTGGGGATTGCACCCGAAGGTGAAGATCAGCAGAACGGTTTTATTGACCACTTCATGTCCCTGAGATGTGAGGCGGTCATCGTCGGCCCATTGGGGATGCGACATGAATATGATGCCTTGGCTCATCGACTTTCGGGGGTGCCTTATGTCATTGGTTTTGAGTCGTTTTCCGATCTACCCATCGATGTGGTGAGTGTTGATGAATGCAAAGCCATGCATCAAGCGGTGGCCTACCTGCATGATCATGGGCATCGCTGTATCGGGCATTTTGGTATCCCGCCTGAAGTCAGACAGAAGCCTGATTTGCGGACACGATACAACGGCTTTATTCAAGGCATGAAACGTTTGGACTTGCCGATCCGTCAGGATTGGTTCGTGTTTGATGAAGGTCGCGACGAACAGGTGATCGATGCACTATTGGCAAAGCATCGGCAAGGTGAATCCATGCCAACTGCCTGGTGTACACACAACGATCTTGCTGCTGCACGACTTATTCGAATTCTCAACGAACATGGCGTGAGAGTTCCTGATGATGTGTCAGTGATTGGTTTTGATAATCATGAAATAGCAAGTCTGGTTCATCCACAAATTACAACGCTGGCACTGAATGCTCAGGAGCATGCCCGGCGAATTGTTGATCAGGTACTGGAAAATGTTGAACGCATACAGCGTCGTGAAAAGCGGCTGGATGAGCCGGTGACCATTTTGCCAAGCATCAGCATGGTTGAAAGAAAGAGTGTCAAGACATTGAAATCCGACCGGGTCGATAGTCCCGTGTCGTATTGAAGACCGTCATTTTGTGATGACAATTTGAAGGTAAAACGTCAGGTTTCTGGCGGTAGCTGTGGTACGCACGAGTTGAATCAGCGTGAGGAGTCAGCAATGACAGAAGAGCTAAAACAAAGCAAGCAACGCTTCGGGTTTACCTTGATTGAACTGTTGGTGGTGATCAGCATTATTTCCTTACTGATCGCAATCCTGTTACCTGCATTAAGTAAAGCAAGAGTCGCAGCCAAGAATGTGCAGTGTCTAAGCAATCAACGCAGCATTGGTCAGGTGACCTTCATGTTTGTGACCGAACATGGGTACATGCCTTTCAGCTCGTTTAGCAATGGACGCTGGACGGTTGCCAACATGCTCATGGGCGCACATGAAAAAGAAATGGGTTGTAAGAACTGGAATCTGACTGTGCCCCAGGATTGGTGCCCAGATGTTTACAACACGACCAACTACCTGCAGGGTTCAAAGAACGGTTTTATCTATCAGTGTCCCGGCCAGGAATACTACTTTCCTGCAAAGGATCAACGTGCGACTTATGGCATTAATGGGGCCTATCTCAGTGGTTCAAGTTGGGGAAGCAGCACCACCAAAGTGCCACCCGCCAAAGCATATCCTGACACTTGGTTTAAGCATTCAAGTAATGCATACATGACCTGTTCAGAAAACTTTTATGCCACTATTGATGCGGGGCGATCCTACACAACAGGTGGCGCTAGTTCCTCCAGTCGTATTGCTTCTGTTCACCCCAACCGCACCGCCAACTTCCTGTACCTGGATGGTCATGTTCAAGGTCATCAAGCCCCGGAAGGTTCGGCTGATTACGCATCCATGCCGTTCTGGCATTACTGGGAATAAGCCTGCAATGAATCTTTTCTGGAACTGATTGCGATGCTGGAGTTTTGATTTGTACAAGTGGCTAACCTTCATTTTATTGTTGATG
>JBICHS010000009.1:0-4338 GCA_043101135.1 Phycisphaeraceae bacterium JB051 | reverse complement strand
AAGAAGAGCACTAAGTTGCTGACGGATTAGTCCTGAAGCATTGAACTTACCCCCGCTAACACCGCAGGCAGATGATGCCGCACGGAGGCTTTGCAAGACGCATGGCACCATCCTTTCTCTTTGATCTGAATAAATACGATTTAAATACTGTCAAATACGGCGTGGACGTGATTGAGAAAATCAATCCTCATCGGGGCGCGATGCGTTTACTCGATGGTGTCTACGATTGCGTGCTTGATGCACCGGCAGAAGTCATCGCCTACAAAGACATTCGTGAAGATGAATTCTGGGTTCCCGGCCATGTGCCCGGTCGCCCGCTGTTTCCCGGTGTGTTGATGCTTGAAGCAGCTGCACAACTGGCAAGCTTTGTCTGTCTGCAACGTCTTGAACAGAAGTTCATGGGCTTTGCAGGGGCGCAGGATGTCAAATACCGCGGGCAAGTGGTTCCCGGTGACAAGTTCATCCTGATGGGCAAGGAAATCAAGATCCATCCACGCCGCAGTACCTGTCAGATGCAGGGCATCGTTGATGGCAAGCTCGTCTTCGAAGCCACCATCATCGGGATGGTGTTCTGATCACGAACCTTCAGTGAAATCATCGCGGATAGATGACAAGTTTGTAGCAAGTCCAAATTCGCTGTGTTTGACGTGCTTTTGATTGAAATAAACGCCAATCGGACAAAACTGTCCGGTTGACCATCACGTCCTCACTGATTATTCTTTGCCTCTTGACTCTGATTTTCGCGTAACGATTTGCATTGCACTTAATGGATTGAGGATATCGCGTTGTTTACCACGCTCGCCGCTGGCACTGACTCTGAATCATTGGCACAGGTTGCGCCGTTTCTCTACCTGATCTTCGCAGCCATCACCATACTCAGTGCATGGATGATCGTCATCAGTCAGAACATCGTCCGCATGGCCATGTATCTGCTGTTTACCCTCGGCGGTGTGGCGGGACTTTACTTCCTGATGAGTGCCGAATTCCTGGCAGCGATCCAATTGATCGTCTACGCCGGGGGCACGTTGATTCTCATTGTCTTTGGCGTGATGCTCACCAGCAAAAATCCGTTTATCCAACTGCAGACCATGCTCTGGGAACGCTGCGTTGCCATCGGCCTGGGATTGTTACTTGCCATGTTGATGATCATCGCCTTGGCCAACACGCCGATCAAGCAGACCGGCACCGAAGCGGTTGCTCAGAATCACGATATTCACACACTTGCCATCACCATGCTTTCGAAATATCTCGTGCCCTTTGAGGTTGCTGCCGTGTTGCTGCTGGTTGTGATGATCGGTGCGGCATTCATGGCAAGAAGCCGGGCCTGAGACGATTGAACTTACTTGGTTAAGAAAACAGAGATGCTGATATGACCATGCTCGCTTTATTCCAACCCGGCCTCTACCACCTGATGGCAGTGTCCATTGCGCTGCTCACCGCAGGGGTTGCCGTGATCCTCACCAAGCGAAACGCGGTTGGGATTCTCATGGGGGTTGAACTGATGCTCAATGCTGCGGGTTTGAACTTCGTGGCATTTAACCGATATGTTTGGGCAAACGCCGTGGACGGTCAGATGTTCACGCTGTTTATCATTGTGCTCGCTGCTGCCGAAGCTGCGGTGGCGTTGGCCATCTTCCTGAACTTTTACAACAACTTTGACACCATCAACGTGGACCAGGCAGACGAACTGCAAGGTTGATCGCTCATGCATGCTATGCTTACACTCGCCGAATTGACAAGTGATCAGGAACTCATCCGCAAGCTGCTGTTTTGCGCGACGCTCCTGCCGTTGGTCAGCTCGATTTTTACCTTGTTCCTGGGCACCAAGTGGCTCAAGAAACAGACCGGCCAATTTGCCGTTTCTGCAATGGCCGCCTCTTTTGTCTGTGCCTTGTTTGCTGCTTTCAAGTTCACCACCGGTGATGTCGAGCCCTTCACCTGGGCCATCCCCTGGATCCCCATCCCCGGCCGTGAAGCTGGCTATCTTTATCTGGGCCTTTTCTGTGATCAATTGACCGTTGCCTTGATGGTGATGGTGACACTCATCAGCACGCTGGTGCACATCTACAGCATTGGATACATGGAAGGCGATAAACGCTACGAACGCTTTTTCTGCTATCTGTCTGCGTTCACGTTTTCCATGCTCGGCATTGTCACAGCCAACGGCTTGATGCAGCTTTTTGTCTTCTGGGAACTGGTGGGTCTGACGAGCTATCTGCTCATCGGCTTCTGGTTTGAGAAGAAGGGCCCGCAACAGGCATGCAAAAAGGCCTTCGTGATGAACCGCGTGGGGGACACCGGTTTTCTCATCGGCTTTGGGATTCTCTTTGCCCAGTTGGGTGGCAAGGTGTTACTGCCTGCGACCGACGGTGGCATGTTTGACGCCATTGCTGCGGAACTTGGTGGCAAGGCTGAAATCATGGCCAACCCGCCGATGTGGTTGACCATCGCTGGTATCGGCCTGTTCTTTGGCGCGATTGGCAAGAGTGCCCAGTTCCCACTGCACACTTGGCTGCCTGACGCCATGGAAGGTCCCACGCCGGTTTCGTCCATCGTGCACTCTGCGACGATGGTTGCTGCAGGTGTTTATCTGACCGCGCGTATCTTCCCGATCCTCACGCCAGCTGCCCATCTGTTCGTCTGCATCATCGGCCTGATCACGTTGGTCATGGCTGCATGTATGGCAATGGTCATGACCGACATTAAACGCGTCCTGGCTTACTCTACGCTGTCACAACTTGGGTACATGATTTTAGGCGTCGGAAGCGGCGCCTATATTTTTGCGCTCTTCCATTTGGTGACGCACGCGTTCTTCAAGTGCTGCCTCTTCCAATGCTCCGGCTCGGTGATCAACATGGCTCACCATCAGCAGGACATGCGATACTACGGCGGCCTTGCCAAGAAAATGCCGCTGACCGCGCTGGCTTACGGGATTTGCACCCTGACCATCTCCGGCATCGGTTTTGGCAGTTGGTCGTTCCTGTCAGGTTTCTACTCCAAGGACGGTATTATTCTCGGCAGCTACAACTATGCACATGCACTGGGTGGTTGGGGAAGCCTATTCCTTTGGGGACCGATCCTCGTTGCCTACATCACACCGTTTTACATGGCACGCAGCTTTGCTCTGACCTTCCTGGGTAAACCCCGTGATCAGCATCTTTACGATCACGTCAAGGAAGCGCCCATGACCATGGTCGGCCCGCAGCTGGTGTTGTCTTTGTTTGCAATTATCAGCGTGCCTTGGATTCTGCCTTGGGAACACCTGATTGAAATGACCCAGGAATCATTGCTCGCCAAGGGTGTGACCTGGATTCCCGGGCTGCATGAACTGCACGAAGCCCATCACGGCATTGCCGCTCCCTTGCTCTTTGGCTTGGCGGGTCTGCTGATGATTGGTGTTGGCGTCTGGATGTACAAAGACGGTTTTGGCAAAGCAGAGTTCCTGCTTAAAAAGGTGCCGGGCCTCAAGCTCCTACATACCTGGGCGTTGAACAAGTTTTACTTCGACCACCTGTATGACATTTTCATCGTGAAGATGACCAAGTGTTTTGCAGGCATCTGCAGCTTCATCGACAAGTGGGGCGTGGATGGTCTGGTTAATGTTGTGGGTCTGTGGACCAAGGGCATTGCCAAGTTCACCGGTGGCTTTGATAACAAAGTGGTCGACGGCTTGGTCAACGGTGCAGCCAACTCTGCACGGGCAGGGGGCCAGGCTTTGCGAACCACGCAGCCCGGTCGCATCCGTGTGTATGTGTCCCTGCTTTTTGTCGGACTGATTATCGCCTTGATGTTTGCCCTGACTTTGGTGGCAAACTAACAGGCTATTGAGATAGAACTACAATCGAATTTGTATAGATCATCGGATCACGAACATGTATGAATCGCTTTTGAACTGGCTTATTTTCACCCCCTGTATTGGTGCTGTAGCCTGTCTGCTCTTACCGGCTGACAAGGCAAAGAACATCGCCTTGGGGACAACTGTCGTCGCGCTGTTGATGACGGTGTCACTGGCGTTGGCATTCGAGACCGGCATGCAGGGGCCGCAGTTTGTCACCACGCTGGATTGGATTCCTGCAATCAATGTGCAGTACAAGATTGGCCTTGATGGCCTGAGCTTGCCGTTGGTTGTGCTCACCAGCGCGTTGAGTGTGTTGGTGGTCGGCGCTGGCTGGAAGATTGGCAAGTCCCCCAACGTGTTCATGGCGTTGTACCTGTTTTTGATGAGCGGGATGTATGGCGTGTTCTGTTCGTTGGACATGGTTCTGTTCTACGTGTTCTTTGAAATCTCACTGCTGCCGATGTATTTTCTCATTGGCATCTGGGGTGGTCCGCGTAAGG
>JBICHS010000008.1:0-7486 GCA_043101135.1 Phycisphaeraceae bacterium JB051 | reverse complement strand
CATAATTCGTTTTGAACCAGCTGGATGTTGGTTTGTATGCAGATTAACCAGCCAAATGACAAAACGGATCGTTTGCATATGCATCTGACATTGCGAAAAGCTTTTTCCAAGACATTACCAGTGCCAATGCTTCTAGCCATTGGTGCTGGCTATGTGACCCGGACATTTAGTTATGGCGCATTGGTCTTCATGATAATGACGCTGCTTGTCTGTTGCTCATGGGTGTGCTGGCTTCACCGCAAACACAATTGGTTTAAAACCACCCTGCTCGGAAGCCTGTACCTCATCGGTTTTGTCATCAATGTCAAGATCAATACACCTGAAGGATTTGATACAGATATTCCCATGACGGTGATCGTTTTCGTTCTCGGTTTCTATCTGAGCTTTGGCATCTTGGTTGATCTGATGCTTTGGGTTGACCGTGTCACCAGACGTGAAGAAGCTGCCCAATCAAACAACGGCAAGAACGTATAAAAACAAAATCACCCTCTTGATGTAGAGGGTGATTTTGCCATTGCATTGTACTTGTATCGTTAGTGGATCAAATCTTGAACTTGCCCACCATCTGCTGAAGCGTCTCGGCCTTGGCGGAGAGCTGGGTCGCAGCGTCGGCGGCCTGGGTGACACCCTCGGCGGACTGACGGGTGACGGTGTTGATACTATCGACACTGGATGCGATCTGGCCGGCGGCAACCGACTGTTCATCCGCCGCAGCGGCGATCGCTTGAATCATGCTGGCAACCTGATGCGATGAGCTGACAATCGCTTCAAGCGCTTCCTGGGTCTTGCTGGAGAGTTCAACGCCCTCTTCAACCGTCTTGGTGCCACTGCTCATGCGTTCGACGGCAGTGCGCGTTTCACTCTGGATCGCCTTGATGGAGTCGGCGACTTCTTCGGTAGCCTGCGTGGTGCGTTCGGCAAGCTTACGAACTTCATCGGCAACAACGGCGAACCCACGACCATGCTCACCGGCACGGGCGGCTTCGATCGCTGCGTTGAGTGCCAACAGGTTGGTCTGATCTGCGATCTCGTTAATCACGCCGATGATCTGGCCAATCTGTTCGCTGCGTTTACCCAGTTCGTCAATCGCCCTAGCCGACTCATTGACCACGGTGTGAATGCTACGCATACTCTGGATCGAGTCCTTGACGACCTTGCCACCTTCGCTGGCTTTTTCACCGGCTTCGTTGGCTGATCGCACGGCCTGAGCAGACTGCTGAGCGACTTCGACGATGGTCGAGGACATTTCTTCAACGGCAGCTGCGGCATTGGTGGACTGGTCAGTTTGATGACGCATGCCTGAAGCAATCTGTTCGGAGCTTGCTGCAATTTCAGTGCTTGCTGAGGCAACTTCGGTGGATGCCATTTGCACATGACCGAGCGTCTGACGCAGCGTTTGGATCATGCTGTTAAACCGGCGCCCGAGTTTGCCCACTTCGTCCTGACCCTCCGCATCGACATGCAAGGTCAGGTCGTTGGTCTGTTGAATTTCATCCATCACCATAATCAGGGACTTAAGCGGCTTGCCAAGAATGCGACGGGTGAACCACATCACCAATGCCACGGCACCGGCGACCAGACATCCAACCAGGGCAATGCTGGTAAAGGCAAAGCTGGCGACCTGCTTGTCCACAATCGACATCGGCAAAGCGACTTCGTAAGCACCATGCACATCGCCGACCTGCCAGCCTTCCATGGGGAAGCCCAAGGGGTCCAGGCCGTCTTTGTCAGGATCGTTCTTGCCACGCGGTTGACCATGACAAACCATGCAGTCAGCGGTCAGACGGATGGCACGAAGAAAGTGCAGTTCATTGGCCTGCTTGTCGATGCGGTAGATGGTGTCGTTGTTGGATTCGCGAGCCTGCTTTTCCAAATCAGAAAGCAGCTGGGCGCGAAAACTCTTGTCAGCAGGCGTGTTGTCTTTGTTACGAGCGTTAAAGGCAATGATGTTGAACTTGAGACCTTCCTGTTTGGCGGCATTGGCTGCAGCGGTCCAACCTGAGACCACGGGAATCGCGTTAAACGCCTTGGACTCGCGGTAGTCAGACTTGCTCCGACGCACCTCATCCAGCTCCTTGGCAATGGCAGCACCATTGATCAGAGACAACTCATTGAGCTTGGAGACATGATTTTTTGTCTGATCGGCTACGGAAGTAAACGAAGCAGCCTTTTCGACCATGGAAACAGTGATGCTCTTACGATACTGGCTAATGAAGACCACGTTGACCACCACAGCGACCAACAGCATCAAAGCAACCACCATCAACACAATCTTGGACGTCAACCCCAGAGACTTGGCGAAACGAATCATGGAATGAACCCCTATGTTTGGCATTATCGGACGAATCATGCCCTGTTAATCCTGATGAGCTGTACAAAACCCATCACATGTACGCCTAAGACATCGGAGATTCGTTGATGCGACTGAAGTGTGACAATTTGCCCAAACCATATACCAAGACTTCATTTATGTGATCTTCAGAGTTCAAAATCGCTTTTCATAAAATAGAACACAAAAGTCCTTTTTATGCGTTTCGTTATACAGAATCATTACTTAGCGTTGTCTCACCAACAAGCTACCCTGAAAACTGAACAAATGCTCAGGAATAGATAGCTGGCCATGTTCCAGAAATAAAAATCCTGTGAAATGCGAAAAAAATCCCTCCTCAAACTGATCCAAACGGGTGAATCCAAGGATATGTCGAGTTTTTTTTGATCGCCCCATTGCCTTGGCTCAAGCGATGGATAGAATCAGGTAACCGATTACGGAAACCGTTTACCTAACCATGACACAAACTGCCAGCAACAATAAGACGACTTCCCTTGCTGACATTGCTCAGCTTTGTGGCACGACCAAGGCAACTGTGAGTCGGGTGCTTAATGCCAAGCCCGGATTCTCAGTGCGCCAGGAGCTTTCCGACAAGATTCATCAGGCTGCAGCGGAGCTCAATTACCGGCCCAACGGCATCGCACGCTCGCTGCGAAGCAACAAAACCCCCATCGTCATGGTCCTGGGTTTCCATCCGCATTGGATGACGTCCGATGGACCAACGGTCTACGGTGAAATGGTCAGCACACTCACCGCGCGTTTAGCCAAAGGCAGTACAGCTTGCTTTATGGACTTGGCCACCGACGACGATCGGAGCCCGGAGTTATCCTCACTGGTCCCTGACGCAGCGATCGTGGTCCCCCCACTGACGGATCTGCGTTACCGGAAATTGACTCAGGATCGCATTCCCTTCGTACTGGTCAATGAAGTTGGGCCCAAGGATGTGAGCTTCGTCTACACCGATGACAAGATGGGCTCGCATATGCTTGTGGAGCATCTTTATGAATTGGGACATCGGCGTATTGCCTACATGAACCAGACGCACTTCGGCCCGAGTTTTGAATATCACAGTTCGCTGGCCAACCGCATGAACGGTTATGTCGATGCCATGCAGGCTCATGGCCTTGAGCCGATCCCAGGTTACGATCAACCGATTCATGCTGAGCCGTTCTTTGAAGATGTGATTTTGGCTCATCGTGCGACTGCGGTGATCTCGTACAAGAGTTCATATTTGAAAGTGCTCCACGAGATTGCTCAGCATAAGAACATGTCCGTGCCGGGCGATTTGAGTCTTTGTGGGTTTGATCGTCAGCCGCCGAACCTGTTTAACGACTTTGAATTCACGATCATTGATATCCCCATGAAAGAGATGGGCGAACACGCAGCCCGGATCATTCAGGAGAAATTGAATAATCCTAATTATCACGAACAGTACAAATGTCATGAAAAGCTCATGATTCATCAGTCTACAGGTCCGGTGCCTGGCTGATATTTCGTTTAATTAAATACTTTTGATGCTTTCTCTTTCCATAAGGAGAAAAACGATGTTCTATTGCCTTGCCCACAATGCCAAACGTCGCCACGGTTTTACGCTCATTGAGTTGCTGGTTGTCATCAGCATTATCTCACTGCTGATCTCAATTCTTCTGCCTGCCTTGGCCAGTGCCCGTAAGGCGGCACAAAACACGCAGTGCATGTCCCAGTTCCGACAAATCGGCATTGCGGTCCACGCGTATCTCAATGACAACAAGGATGTCTTTTTCACACGCGACTCGTCCAACAGCTACGATCCATTGGGACGTCAGCTCAAGATTTACACCAACAACAGCAAAGACATTCATCACTGTGTTCTCAAAGGTTCAACAAGCACGAATTACGATGGGATTGAAGGCAAATGGGGCTACGGCTTCAATGACAAACTCAAGAAGAAGAATGTCATCGTCTATGTCCATGACACCACCCGCCGCATCATGTTCGCGGACACGGTGACCTCAGCCTGCTTTGACTGGGCAAGCCCCTCTGACCGCCGCATTGATTACCGACACATCGGCAATTCCACCAATACCCTCATCGTCGATGGTCATGTATCCAATCATTCAGATATCCCCAACGACTCTGTGAACTTCTAATTCAAATTCAGGAACATCCAAACCATGTCCCACCGCATCACCATGCTTTTCTGTCACTGTGTACTGACACTCTTCCTGGCTACGACTCTGGCGCAGGGCGCATCGCTGAATCTGAGCATTGATGCCCCTCAAACCATCGAAGCCGGCCAAACGCTGATGCTCACCGCCAAAGTGCAAAGCGATTCGGACCAGTCGATCACATTGAAGTTCAAGAACCAGGAGCAAACGCTGCCTGCCAATTTCACGTGGCTTGAAGCTGAAACCATCGGCAACAGCAAGAAGATTGTCGAAGACGACAACGCATCAAACTTCAAAGCCATTCAGGTCACCAAACAATACGAAACCGCCCTCAAAGCGCCGTTCCCGCAGGATGACAAAACCTACGTCCTCTGGTTCCGCTCCAAAGGTGCAAGCTTCTGTCTCAAAGGCTCGGACTTTGAAAACGGCAAAGAAGCCCGTGAAATCCAATGGAATTGGCATAACAGCACCGACTGGCAATGGAGCCGGTTCAAAGCTGTGAACGCCAAGAAGGTCGGCAAGATTTTCATGCTCATGAAGTCACCAAGCAAGGTCGGACTTATCGATGCGGTCATGCTCACCACCGATGCCAAATTCAAGCCCAACAAAACGCTGGCCACCGCCCCCAGTGTCTTTGCCTGGCCTACATTGCCCACCACCATCGGTGAACATGACCTGACCATCACAGCGATTCAGGATGGCAAAACCGTCACCGCAACGCATCGCGTCAACGTCACCGCGCCGGTCGCAGACGCTGCCCCCAAACAAGCCGTCTCACTAGAACTCGATAAGCAGGACTCTACCCCCATCGACTTGAGCAAGCTGTCAACCCCGTGGGACAAGGTCACCATGCCGTTCGTCCTCAACGGTAAAACATTGGATCAAGCCTACAACCGCATCAATGAAAACCTGAACATCAACAAGGCTTCGGGCGTGATTGCCCTGCAATGCAAGCAGTTCATGGATCTGCCACAGTCGGTGGACATCACTGTCAACCAAAAGGCTTCAGGTCTTGTCTTTGTGCACACGCAATACATGCAGCGTGACCCGTTCCATGCCGTAGCCATGTACAACATTCAATACGACGATGGCAGCAGCGTCCCCGTTCTCCTGCGTGAAGAAGTCAACATTGCAGGCAGCCTTCGTCCCCCTGCAACCACGCAGGCACAGGTTCTCGGGAGCGTCGGCAAGGAAGGCGTTGACTACCACATCATCCTCTTCCCCTGGACCAATCCGCATCCGGACAAAACCATCACCAAGGTTACCTTCACCAACCAGATCAACCGTGACAACAAGGAAGAAAACACCACGCTTGGCTTTAATGTCGCTGATGCCACCAGTCAGATTCTGCTGAGCATGAGCCTGATCAAAACAGCCGACACTATGGCGTTGCTCAAGCAGTCGGTGACCGATCAGAACGATCAGGTCAATGCCATCAGCTATGCCACCATCAACTTTGCACAGCAGGAAGGTGTGATTTCACGCGGTGTTTTCAGTACCAATGAAACCGGCACGCTCTCAGGCAAAGATGACCGGTTCGATGAATACAAAAAACTCATCGACAAAATGGGCACCAACAACATGCGTCTGCATTCAGGTTTCCGTCTGCAGACACTCTTCCCCACGCCGGACACGGAAGGTGATTTTGCAAAGCTTGACGAGCGTATCGAAGCCCTCAAAGCCGGCATGCCCGACCGCGACATCATGATGTGTTTCAACCGTGTGCCTGAATACATCAACCCCAGTGTCGAAGCGGATCGCAAGGTCTTTGCGGAGCTTTGTGCCAAGGTGGTCAAGCATCTGAACAGTAAGCCCCAAACACGCGTGACTTACTGGGAGATTTACAACGAGCCCTTCTCCAAAGTGATCCCCGAAGACCGTGGCCATTGGAAGATGTACAACCTCACCGCCAAAGCTATGAAAGCCGTTGATCCGACAATCAAGATCGGTGGCTATGCCCCCTGCTGGCCGATCCTCTCAGCCATGAAGGATTTCTATCAACACTGTAATGAATATGTCGACTTCATCAGTTGGCATAAGTATCCAACAGGTAACTCTGAAACCCCAACCGAATACCTGATGAAAAACACAGGCCAATTCGGCACCGATGTTCAGAACGTTCGCAAACTCGTTGACAACATCACACCCGGCAAGAAAGTCGAGCTCGCTCTCACTGAGTATCACGTCAACTTCAACTGGCGCCCCCATGATCCGCGTCAGGCAACCAATGTCGGTAGCACATGGATGGCGTCGGTCATCTATCACCTGCTCATCAACGACATGGACATTGCCCAAAGCTGGCACTCGCGCAGTGGTGGCACGTTCGGCATGATGAGTAAGTCTCTGGAAGTCCGCCCCACCGGCCAACTGCTTTACATGCTCAACCGATACATGAACGGCCAACGCGTGCAAAGTCGTTCGGACAATCCGTGGGTCGAAGTGCTCGGCTTTGTCACCAAAGAAGGTAAACAAGGCATGCTCATCATCAACAAGGCTGACACCGCTCAGTCACTGAACATGCAACTGCTTCATGCCAAGCTTTCTGAAAGCGACCCGTATGAAGGCAATGCAACCTGTCACCGCATCGGTCCCAAGGGTTACAGCATTGCCGAACACTGGCTGACGGCGACGCCGCATGTTGAGTTACTGCCCTATGAAGTCCAACTGATTTTAGCCCGGTAAAACAAGGCTCAATCGTCGCACGAGATTGAAGCTGACAACCAGCATAGACAAAAACGACCGGTGTTTGCCGGTCGTTTTTTTTGGCGTTTGTTTGTTAAACCAACAGTCACAATCATCCGTCACTCCCGCGCAGGCGGGAGTCCAGTGGAACTTGCGAGCGTCAACGCAATGCCACTGGTTTCCCGCCTGCGCGGGAATGACGATACCATTTTTCAGTAGACTAATCTTGCTACGGAATGATTCCTCAATCGTTTTTCAAATCCACCAACTCACGAGCCTTGGCCAAGGCGTCGTCGATATTGGGGAAGATGTTTTCCGTCCCAAGGAC
>JBICHS010000007.1:0-3034 GCA_043101135.1 Phycisphaeraceae bacterium JB051 | reverse complement strand
TTTTTGGAGGCTTAGGTGGAAATGTTGATGGCATTTGGCTCGTTGATATCGCCTTTATCCTGACGACTCAAATTCTGACATCAAAACTGACAACTCCCCAATGTCGATCACGCGTTCTAGGTTGGTCCCCTCTGATTTTACTGTTACTAGGCTTTTGCAATTGCTATCCATTTAACTACCCCATCCATTATTTCCCAATAAATAATCACGTCGGCAGCATTCTCATCATTGGTTTTGCGATGGGCTACTGTATCCAAAATATCCGTATGGGAAGCAAAGGTCACCGACTAATTGGCATGGTGTTCTCATTCATATTCCTGCTTTGCATTCTTGAAGGTATTAACAACCCACTTCCGTATTTGACCTATTATCACTACGCAATCCCTATCGAACTCTCATTCGAAAATCTGTTCTGGCTCAACTGCGTTCTCTGGGTTTTGATCTTTATCCCATTGAATGATGCTGCCAGGAAAAGATATGTTCCACCGGTCACCACGTTATGCGACACCTGCGGCTATGACCTTCGCGGTAGCGCAGGACAACCAACTTGCCCGGAGTGTGGCAGTGCGATTATCAAAGTGATTAAACCACTCAATACGTCATCCGCAGATGCGTGACGTGCAGGGCTTTTTTGAGTTGGGTCAGGCTGACTTTTTCACGCGGGGTGAACTTGAGCTTCGTCGCTTTGCCGGGGAGCAGGTCCACGGAGTTGTCGTCGAAAATGCCTGCAACATGGGTAAACGCACAGGTGACAAAGAACGCGGGCTTGTCGGTTTTGAGTTCCACGACAAAGCCTTTGCCCTGCTGCTTGATGTTGGCGGTGACGTTTGCATCAGCCAGTTCACAGCGTTTGTAGACATCCATGAAATGCGTGTTGCGCAGCTGTGTCTTCTTGCCATCGGGTTGGGTCACCGTGATGTCCGCTACAAGCACACCTTCATTGCGAGGGATGGGCAGCTTATCAATCGGCAGTTTCATGATCGGCTTGGAGGTACTGCCTTTGAGTGAGAGTTCACGTGTCCAGACCTTGTGCACCTTGCCAGCAAAGTCCACGAGTTGAAGTTTGAGCTGCAGCTTGGCGGACTTGAAGTGATCGTTAATACCAACCACCTGCACGACATCGTCGGACTTATGGAACATCGTCACCATGACCGGTTCATAAAAACGCTTGGCATGATAGTGAAGCTGCTTCCATGAGCCGTCGTACTCAATACTCGACCATGACGCGACGGGCCAGTTGTCGTTAAGTTGCCAGATGAGCGTGCCCATGCAGACGGGGCGCAGGGATCGCCAATATTCCACCGCGGTCTTGATGGCCACGGCCTGCTGAACCTGTGACAGGTAAAGCGTGTTTTCGAAGTTCGAAGGCATGCGGAAATAGCGGGTGAACATCTCCATGATCAACGAGTTGCCACGTGGGTTTCGCTGATGATGTTCCATTTGTGGCGAAGTCGGATTGAACTGCGACGGGTCAATGTACTTGCGGACCAAATCAATGGAGCTAAAACTTTGATAGCCAAACTCGGAGCAGAATCGCGGGATGACATCGTAGTAGGAGTTAAAGCTTTTGCCTTGATGCCAGACCGCCCAGTAATGCATATCGCCTGATGAATCATCATCCCAGACATTGCCGAATTGCCCCGGGCCATTGCTTGGGGAGGATGGCCAATAGGTGACGTTGGGATCGGCCTTGGCGACTGCTTTGCCGTTGGCATGATTCAGACGATCGTAAGCAACGAGATAGGTGTCATGATTTTTGCGACTTTGTTCATACCAACCCATCGCGCCTTCGACTTCGTTATCACCGCACCAAAGGACCATGGAGGCATGATCGCGCAGACGTTTGACCTGGAAGTCGATCTCGTGTGCGACGTTGTCGATAAACGCATCATCAAAGGGATAAAGCTGGCAGGCGAACATCAGGTCATGCCAAATCATCACGCCCTTTTCATCGCAGAGTTCGTAGAAGCGATCGCGTTCATATTGACCACCACCCCAGACACGGAGCATGTTCATGTTCGCAGCGACGGTGTCATCAATGAGCCGTTCAAAGACGTCATCGGTTTGACGTGTTGCAAGGCCGTCGGTGGGAATCCAGTTGGCACCTTTGCAGAAAATCGGCTTGCCGTTGATGTACAGTGTCATCTGCGTGCCGATGTTGTCGCGTGAATTATCCCAGTGAATATGGCGAAGACCAATGCGTTTGGAGACGGCTTGATCACCGACGCGCACGGACAGATCGTAGAGCGGTTGATCACCATGTCCTGCAGGCCACCACAGTCTGGGCTTGTTGATGGTGATGCGTTCGGTGACAGATTGCTCGCCGGGCTTGATGGCAAGAGTCTTGGTAATCTGCTGCCCTGCCAGTTCAATTTCCAGATCGACTTTGTCTTCGGTGATGCCCAGCAGTTCGACAGTGACATCGACATCGACTTTGTTTTTGTGATGTGTCTGCGTGGTGTAAACATGTTCAAGCCGCGCGGTGTTCACTGCGTTAAGTGACAGATCGCCATACACACCAATGAGCACCAGGCACACGCCCCAATCCCAACCACCATGACAAGCTGTCTTGCGCAGATGGTTCATATGTGGCACACGGTTGTTGGTGGTGTAAGGCATGTCCAACGGATACTTGGATGCACGTTTGGTCGCTTCAACAATCGGTGGCGTGAAAACGATCTCAATGCTGTTGCTGCCTTCGATGAGTACCTTGGCAACATCAACACGGTACCGACGGAACTGATTGTCGGTGTCGAGAATTTTCCTGCCATTGATTTTGATGGTGGCAACGGTGTCGACCATCTCGGCATTGAAGTAGACATGATCATGCGCGAGCATCGTAGCATCGACATCAAACCGGCGACTGAAAGTCCAGTGACGTTCGTGAACCCACTGGGCAGCATTTTCCTGCGTGCCCACGTAGGGATCGGTCAGGTGCTTCTGTTCAAGCAGCGCGCTTTGCACATCCCCGGGCAACTGGGTCTGCCAAACCATGTCGGATTCTTTGCAGGTCAACTGCCAATCACCAAGTAAA
>JBICHS010000006.1:0-6110 GCA_043101135.1 Phycisphaeraceae bacterium JB051 | reverse complement strand
AAAGGAGCCTGTCTTGGACAAGGACTTTAATAACCGCATTCTGATTGTCGATGACAACCAGGCCATCCATACGGACTTCCGTAAGATTCTGCAGTGTGCGTCCAAACCGGGGCAGGTCAAGGGCGGCGCACTGGAAGCGTTGTTGCAGATCAAGGTGCCTGCTGCTGAAGATGTCTCTCGCAAGTATGTGGTGGATTCTGCCCTGCAAGGTCAGGAAGCCGTGGAAAAGGCGCGCCAGGCCAAGTCCGATGACATGCCCTATGCGATGGCCTTTGTGGACATGCGCATGCCTCCGGGTTGGGATGGTGTTCAGACGATCAAGCACCTCTGGGAAGTGGACGCGAATTTACTTTGCGTGATTTGCACAGCCTATTCGGATCATTCGTGGGACGACATGGTGCGAGAACTGGGGGATACCGATCATTTGCTGATTCTCAAAAAACCATTTGACGTCGTGGAAGTCAAGCAACTGGCAGCGGCGCTGACCAAGCGTTGGAATCTGGCAACCGAAGCTGCACTCAAACGCGGCGAACTGGAACAGATGGTTGAGCAACGCACGGTGGAACTCAAGCATATTCATGATCAATTGCTTGGCGTTAATGACGATCTTTCCAAAGCCAAGATCCAGGCTGAGCAAGCTGCCAAAAGTCGCACGGAGTTTCTGGCCACCATGAGTCATGAAATCCGCACGCCCATGAACGGCATTGTCGGTATGACCGATGTCCTGCTGACCACGCAACTCAACGACCAACAACGCGGCTATGTTCAGACCGTTCAACGCAGCGGTGATGCGCTGCTGTCGATCATTGATGATATCCTCGACTTCTCCAAACTCGATGCAGGCAAGATGACGCTTGAACCAGTCACCTGTGACCTGACAACCTTGCTTGAAGATGTCCGTCTGATCCTTCAACCCAAGACCGAAGAGAACGGCAACAGTTTTGAAATCCGTATCGATGACAATGTCCCACGCTATATCATGGTCGATCCTGTGCGGCTGCGTCAGGTCGTATTGAACCTGGCCTCCAACGCAACCAAATTCACCCATCGAGGTACGATCTGCCTTCATGCAATTGCGACGGCTATCCCCGGCAAGCAAGGGCAATGTGATTTGGACATTTCAGTGACCGACACAGGCATCGGTATCAGCAAGGATGTCATCGGCAACCTCTTTAGCATGTTCACACAGGCTGATATTTCCACCACCCGCAAGTTCGGAGGCACGGGTTTGGGCCTGGCAATCTCACGCAAAATTGTCGACCTGATGAACGGTCAAATCAGTGTGCAAAGCGTTGAAGGCGAAGGGTCGCAGTTCAAGTTCAATATCCCGGTCAACATCGTTTCCGACGAGCAGGCCCTTATCGAAGTCAAGCAGCAGGTCGGCCCGGATCAGTTCAATGCACAGGTGCTCGTGGTTGAGGATAACGTAATCAACCAGCGCGTTGCCCGTGTGATGCTGCAGAAACTCGGTTGCCAGGTCGACATGGCCCCGCATGGTCAGGAAGCGGTGAAGCTGGTGAGCAGCAGTCACTATGACCTTGTTCTCATGGACTGTCAGATGCCGGTGATGGATGGTTATGAAGCCACGCAGGTGATCCGTGAGCAGTTCACTGCTGAGCAGTTGCCGATCGTTGCCATGACTGCCAACGCGTTGCCACCGGATCGTGAACGTTGCATGAATGTCGGGATGAACGACTTCATGGCCAAGCCGGTGAAGCTGCTTGCCTTGCGCGGTATTCTCAATAAGTGGGTCAAACAGGTCGAGCCGGTTGAAGAATCAGCAGCATAATCGGCTAAGCCCAATCAAGCATTCAATCACGGCAACGTTGCTTGCACAACACCTGCTTTTGCCCGCAAGACCATGCGCGTCGGATGCAGTTCCGTCTGCAGGTCGATGGGCATCTCCGCGACACCCATGAAATCTTCAATGACCATTTTCAGCCAATCCGGCGTTGGGGTGGTTGTGTCGATTGAGCCACGATCCTCATCACCGACAACCAGTCGGGTGCGTTTGCCTGCGTCGGTGGATTCCATCATGCCCTTGGTGCCGAACACGCGAACCATTTCGTTGCCCCACGTGCCAAAGCCCGTTGGGTTCAGATAGTTGGCAATGATGGTGTAAAGTCCGCCGTTCTCCAGTTGGCCGGTGATGTGACAGGCCATTTGCAGATCACTGTCCGGTCGCGTTTCACCCAGGGGGGTGTGCATTGCCGTCGCTGAGCTTGAGTTGATCCCAGTCAGATGCTCAACAAATCGCATGGCATGGACACCATTCTGAGCAACCAGCCCGCCGTCGATGGCTTCGGACTTGGGGCGGCGTTCGTGCATCGGGTATGACTTCTGTGCCAACACCTGCACCACCTCTCCGATCACGCCATCTGCCACGAGTTGCTTCATCTGCCAGTAGGGGGCTTCATACGCCGTGCCTGCCATTTCATGGAACTTGGCGTTGGATTTTTGGGAAGCTTCGATGATTTGATCCAGTTGGGCTTCGGTGACACCGCAGGGCTTTTCCGCGTAAACATGAATATTCTTTGCCAGCGCTGCCAGAATTTCATCCGCCTGATCGGCACGGACGCGGCTGTTAAGTGTGACCATCCCAAGCCCCGGCAAGGCGAGCATTTGTTCGTAAGTCTCACAGATGATCAGATCCGGATACTGGGCTTTGAGTTTGTTGTGGACTTCGTCCCCCATATCACCAACAGCGATGAGTTGGAGTTGCGGGTAGTTGGCAAGTCGGCCGTGGATGGAGTGTCCATTGTTGCCCCAAAGACCTAGTTTCAACGGATTCATGTGTCTGTCACCTTCAGCGGGTTGGTTTAAAAAAGCGTCACCAATATAGCCAATTGCTTGACTGTTTATGCCAGTGTACAAAAAACAACCGGCAGTGGAATGCTGCCGGTTGATAAACATTTGATATCAATGCGATGTTTCACCATGTGACGATTCATTTCGTCAACTGATGTGATTACTGAATCAATGCACTGATCTGATCGTTACTCACGGGTTCGATTTTCAGATCATCGTATCGCAGCTTGAGGCTGTCTTCGCTGCTTGGGAAATTGATACGGAAGAGGGCGAAAGGTTTTTCGACTTTGGATGCTGGCATGGAGCCGATTTGATCGACCTGTTGCCATTGCTTGGTCTTGACGTCCCATGATTCGAGTTTCAGATACAGGGTCATGTCATTGGCGGTGACCGAGGGGACGAACCAAGTCACGCGGTTCCAGAGACTGCGATCAAAGTGGTTGACTTTGGAAGTTTTCCAGCCACTGCCACCGTCGATGAGTGTGATGGGGTCCTTGCCTTTGGATGATCCCAGTGAAGCGTGATACAGCCGCTTGTTGTAGTGTTCGCGGAGTTCCAGACCGGATGTGGCTTTGGTGGCAGCACCGTCGAATTTGAAGACGAGCTGAATCTTCAACCAGTCATATTTTTCCTGTGGCAGGTTGAGTCCCACACCCCAGTGGCTGTTTTTCTTGCTCCGTTCAAAGAGCATGCAATTGCCATCGCCGTTGTAGGTCTGGACATTGTCGATGAGAATCAGGTCTTCATTCTGCTTGCCCCAACTGCGTTTGATCGCATCGCAGTTCATCCCCGGCACCTGGTCATTAAAGTCCATGTCCACAAACGGCTTTGACTCTTGAGCTTTGAGAATGCCGCTACTGCCAAGTACAGCAGTCAAACAGATCATGCCTGTGGTGAGCGTCAGTTTTATATTCATTTTCATCGCGAAAACTCCTGTTGCGAATTTACCAGTAGTGATACTCATATGGGTCAAACGGCTGGGGCATCGGCGTGTAGAGTCGGACGCCTGCGGTTTGATCCTGTTGTTCCTGTTGCAGTTCATTGATGTCACCTTCCGAGAGGCTGGCCCAGAAGCCAAACCCACGCGAGCCGGAGACGATTTTGAGCGTGATGATGTTTTTGCCCTTGGTCAGATTCAGCTTCACGGACATGGCATTGGCGCGTGGCGATCCCTTGCGGTTGATCGCACGGTAAACATGCTTGCCGTTGAGATAGACATCTGCCCAGTAGTCCACACCCATTTTGAAGATGGCTGCACGATTTTCATCACTGTTGATTTCACGGGTGGCATAGGCGACGTAGCCATCGGCCTGATTGACGACGGAAGCGACATCGACATAACCGTTGTCTTTGGCCATGACGGTCTTGCGGAAGTCGAGGTTGCTGCCATCAGCTTGCTGGTAATAGAAGTTGGGGTTGGTATCACCGGCGATGGCGGCTTTTTGCCCGGGATAAGCAGGGGTTAAAGCCTGCACGCCGGAGCCTTGGGCTTTGATGGGGCCCAGCACATGCCAGTGTTTAAGCCAATGGAATTGGGCGCCGGATTGGATGGTGTTCAAACGCGAAGCCATTTCCATGGACGGCGTGCCACCCATCGCGGTGATGAGTTGGCTTGCCAGTTGGCGCAGACGTTGGGCCGAAAGTTGCGTGGGGTAAGGCTCATTGTTGCCCAGCATGTCGGGGGTGAACTGTGCGATGAAGATCAGACCACTGTCGACTTTCTGTTTGAGCATCAAGCCGCTTGCCAGAACCTGTGCGCCCTGCGGTTGACCGTCTGCTGCAAAGCCGGTGGTCTTGATCGCTTCGCGCCAACGCATGAGGTTGGGGCCGATGCCCATCTGCATGAGCGTGTCAGAGAGTTGAGCTTTGTGCAGTGTCAACGCCTGGGTTTTGTAGCCCAGCGATTTGAGCATCGCATCAGGCGCCTGGAAAATCAGGACATTGCCACCTGTTGAAGCAAAGCTGCGAACCTGTTCAGTGGTGACGGTATGATCAACACCGTTGAGAATCATCAAACCTTTGGATACATCCTGTACTTGCTGAACACTAAGTTCTGCCAGTGATTGATTGTTGCTGACCAGCGAGGTCGGGTGTGTTGCCTGATCCGTGATGGAGCTTAACAGGCCATGAGCAATCTGCGTCGGCACGGGGTCTTTACCCACACGGTCCGTCAAACTCAACGAGCAGAATGTGATTGAACCCTTGCCCTGAAGATAACGAATCAGCGGTGAATAGTTCATATCAAACTCACCCGCGAGCAGGGGGGTAAAGCCCACACGCTGCGGAATCTCAAGCATCGCAGGAGCAACCACGTGCTTGTTGTTGACTCTCGCTGCACGACGCAGGTCGTAACTGCGTGCTGGTTTGTTCTCAGGCAAGAGATCCGCATCACCTTGCCAATACGACAAGTCCGTCATGCTCAAACCATTGATCACCGGGTCATTAACCAGACGCGGTTCAAGCACACGCGTGCCAACTTCAATGCTCTTTAGCCCCATCTTTTCCCAGTCGACTGGCAACTGCTCAAGCATGACAACATTCAAGCCGTTGGCAACGTCGGCTGCGGAGTAGGGCAGCGTTTTCAAATCTTTGAGTGCTTCACGACCAATGATCAGCATCTTGATATTGCCGATTTTTTGACCGGGCTGCCACACCGTGACATCACCTGCCAAGGCTTTGATCCAAGGTGTGCTCTTACCTGCCGGGTCAAAGACCGCAATCTTGTGATCGATCTTTTTGCCTGAAAAGTCAGGGAAAATTTCGATTGTCGTTTGGTCTTGAACAAGCTCCGCGTCACCTTGTTTCACCGTCAGGCTGATCGTCAGGACAGATCGCTTGTTCACGTTGGGTGTCGTGAAGGTGATCGGGTGTAACTGGATATCACCAGCCTTGAGGTTCGCGGCGTCACTGCCTTTGGCGATGACCTTGCCTGCTGCATCGGTGACTTGCCAATTGGCTGTCGTGTTGGTGTTGCCCGGGCCGTCCCAGACATAGGCGATTTGCTTGGTGACTTTGCTGTCAGAGAAGTATGCGTGCGTTTTATCCGTATGCGTGGGATAGCCTGCGATGTAGGACATCAACGGCTGCTGGCCACGACGATGGATGTAGAAGTTTTTGTTGACCCAGCTTGGAACTTCGGTGAGTATCTCTTTGATGTACTTGGCATACTTGCCGAAGACTTTTTCACGCTTGGGATCAAAGCCAGGGGGATCACCGAAGCTGATGGAAAAGTCCCAGTAGTAGCCCAACGCGGTGACGTCATAGGTACGCCATGCGCGATTGGTTTGATCCATGAACTTAGA
>JBICHS010000005.1:0-6868 GCA_043101135.1 Phycisphaeraceae bacterium JB051 | reverse complement strand
TTTGCTGAGTCTATTTGCATTCGCTTGTTCGGTGTGCCATGCGCAAACAGTAAACGGGGTTGGCAATGTAGAGATTTACCCAACCTATCAATCCATTGGTGTTCAGATTGAGCTTGATCCATCATGGGATATCAAGGAATCGATATTAGTAAGCTGTCAGGAACAGGGATCTTCAGATTGGCAGAATGCAACAGAATTCAGCGTAAGTCCGGATGGGCGTCGTTTGATAGGCAGCATTCTCAACTGCAAGCCGGCAACAACATACACGCTGTCAATGAAATATGCTGACAAAAGCCATCTCTTCCCTGAGATCCAAACACGTCGCATTGTTCCTACGCTTGGGCAGCAAACAGACCTTTATGTTTCACCCGCAGGTTCCGATCAGAATGCCGGCACAGAAGATCGTCCGTTTCGTACTATTTTACATGCAGTAAAACAAAACCAACCCGGGACCACCATCAATGTCCTTCCCGGTCGTTATACGCAGACAATTAACATCAACAACCTGCATGCCAGCGAAGAAAAACCATTGGTGATTCGTTCGGTCGAAAAACACAAAGCAGTCATTGATAACGCAATCGAGCTATCAGCTAACAAGACCGATTGGCAGCATCATGCTAACGGTGTGTTTGTTGCCACAGTGGATTTACCTGTTAAATATCTCACGGAAGATGGGTATTGGTCATATCATTATGCGACACTTGCTGAGTTGGTCCGTGGATACCCGGAGCATAGCAGCAAGGTGCCGGACTGGAAGCGTTCGATACCACGTGGTTGGTACTATGATGAAGCAGCCCAAAAACTCTATGTGCAAATTAGCGATAAAGCCCATCCATCTGAACATATTTTACGTGTGTCCAGTCACACGCATGGTTTTGATATTAATAATAGCTCATGGATTTACATTGATGGTTTTACGATCACGCACAACAGTATTGCAGCAGTTGGTATGTCGGATAATACCGACAATGTTCGTGTCACCAATAACCTGATGCATCACAACGGCATTGGTGTGACCATTCGTGACAACACCTGTGATAACAACCTTGCCTACCGCAACACGATTTACGCGACCGGTGTTCTCGACTATGACTGGACGCTGGTTAAGCATGGCAACTGTCTATGTAAGGGATTTCTCTTTAACGCGGGGCGTGGCAACAGCATTATTCAAAATCACATCTTTGGTTTGTTTGATGCCATTCAGGTTGTCTCCTGGCATACGCAGGAAGGACGCAACGCGTACAACCCTGATAGTGATATTCTTGATAATTACATTCACGATTGTCTTGATGATGGACTGGAGCCCGATGGCGGTGGCGTGAACATGCGCATTGTTGGCAACTATATGCGCAACATCAATATGTCTGGCATTTCGTTGGCTCCGATTGATAGTGGGCCAGTCTATGTTGTCCGCAATGTACAAATTAATTCTGGGTGGACCGCTTTTAAATTCAAAGTTGGTGGGACGCCTTCTAATGGCGTTACTCATATTTATCACAATACGTCCTACGGAACACAGATGGCGATGTGTTTGCCACTTTTCCCGCCCAAGGGTGTCGAATTTAAGAACAAGTTCATCATGAACAATGTCTTTGCTGTGACACGTTATGGGATTTTCAACGGGCATGGCAACAACGTCATTGATCACAATGCTTATTGGAAGATTGACCAGCCGCATACCGTGCCGATGTTCTGGGCGAATGATCAGAAGGAGTTCGTGCGGTATGACCAGATGCAGGCGTTTAAGCGTGTCTCGAGCTCCGAGCAGCAGGGGGTTGTTGTTGACCCACTTTTTGTCGATGCAAATACGGATAACTTGAACCTACAGACAAATAGTCCCTTGATTGATCGAGCCCTGAAAATAAGAGGTATCAACGACCAGTATGTTGGTCGCGGCCCGGATATCGGGGCGGTTGAATATGGGCAGGATCTCAATCAATGGTCATGGGTCAAACCCATGGATATCCCGCTGGGCAAAGGCAAGCAAATCAAAGTGGTCTGGAAAATCAAGAACGGTTTGAAAGACAAGCAAGCGATCAAAGTTTCAACGAAGGATAACATTGAAGCTTTCACGATTGACTACAAAGGACAATCGAGCTGGGGCTATGCCGCCAAACCGGTCACCGGTAAAAAACTTGTCGATGAACAGATCGAAAAAGTCACACTCAAAATCAAAGGCGATGGCTCGGATACCACAATTGGATTCTTTATCATGACCGACAAAGATTCATTTGTACACGAACTGCCTCTGGCGAATACCGATTGGCAAGAAGTCAGCATTCCTCTGAAGCGCTCTGCGTTCAAAGATATCAACTCCGAAGGTACGGGCGAATTGGAACTCAGCAAAATTGAATATGTTGGTTTTTACTTTAAGGGAAATATCAAAGCTGCGTTTAGTGTTAAAGACGTTGAGCCCAAACTTTTTTGATGTGAACCCATCGTTATGAATAAAAAACCCTGCGCCTAGAAGCTCAGGGTTTTTGTTATTCGAAATGTCGATGTGCAAGCGTGATTAAATCTCGCCATGCAGATCTTCACCGCCGGTTGATTTGATCTTGTTGACCGGTGGGGTGATGGATTCGATGGTGATATGATCAAAATCACCTTCGACGATGATGGGCATGGGGCCCAGAGGCAGGTCCATTAACGTGTAATCGAATTCATTGACGTGTCGCTTGAGACGTTTGCCCCATGAGCGGTCAAACTGCATGCCGGCGACTTGTTTGATGTTCAGCGATGCGGGTTTGGCGTCGGTTCCGGTATATTTCAGATGCAGCATGGCCTGGCCGACAATGGGGCTGTCCCAGCGGCGTTCGGTGTACTCCATGGGCGTGGTCGACCACATGGCATGTTTGATCTTGCCGTCGGGCATCTTGAATTTCAAAATCCAGATGCTTGGGTCCCCGACATCAACGCGCTTGAGAAACACACCTTCTTCGACAATGTCTTTGATGTCGTGTGCCGCGACCAGTGGGGGCAGTGGCATGAACTTGTAGCTGGTTTGGAACACGGGGTTACCTGAAAGATGAAAGTACCAAATGCCGCGAATAAACGGGCGGGTCTTGGCCATCAGGTACATCCGCGAAAGGAATTGGGCTTGCGTGGTGTGATCGACTTTGGCGTCGGACTTGGTGTACCAGGCGGTCTCGGTGATATAGAACGGCAAAGGTTCGCCCCCGTTGAACTGCTCACTGAAACGAATCTGCATCTGCGTCACCCAGTCATACCAATACTCCGGTGAATCGTAAGGGCGCGTGTAGGTATGCATGGACAAGCCATCGCAGTAGTTGGCAAGGCCCGCACCCAGGCAGCGTTCAAACCAATCACTGTGACGCAGTGACAAAGCTGCGTGACCACCTGCCAGAAATTTGGCGTCAGGATCAATCGCTTTGAGGCGTGGGTAAACAGCCTTGACGAAGTTGGCGTACTCGACGGGATCACCTGCAATACGCTTGCCGTTTTTCTGGCGGGGATAACCCAGGCCCATGTCCCATTCGTTCCAGATTTCATAGGTCTTGACGCGACCTTTGAGTTGGCCGACGACAAACTCGGCATAACGAATGTAGGCTTCCAGCGGCTCGCCTTCCTTGGGATGCCCGAGGTTTTTGTCGTGTATGGCGTTGCCGTAAAGCAGGATGATCAACGGTTGGATGTTCTGTTTTTCACAGAGGTCGATCATGTCCTTGGCATAGGCTGGGATTTGGTATTCACCCTTTTTCTTTTCGACATCACGCCAGAGAATTTCATCGCGGATATGCGAGAAACCAGCCTGCTTGGCTAACTCGATGGAGTGCTCGGGGGTTTCGTTGACGAACTGTTTACCCAGGTGTGTCCCGATGCCGAACATGAACGGCTTGGGTGGCGTCATCTTGGGGACATAGTTGTTGGCCTGCTCTTTGAGCTTGGAGTCGGTGAGGCGAATTTCATCAAGCTTGATGGTGCTCTTGGGATTGGTGTCACCGGTGTGGCGGAACATCAAACGAAAACCGTTGTAATCACCGGTAACGCCGTTGGCTTTGGCAAACTCGGGGAGATTGTATTTGAGTGTTTTCTTCTTGCGGGTGTTGATGCCCTTGGTCATGTACTTCATGCCACTGACACCTTTGCCACCACGACCGTTGTTGAAAAACTCAATGAGAATTTGGAGCCTGGCACCGCTGCCGAAGTCCGGCAGGTCGATTTCCAGTGTGTCATAATTCCCAATGCGGATGGGCTGTTTGTCCGGGCGAGACCAGCGGATGAAGTTCTCGCTGCCTTTGGTTTTGGTGAGCACGATATAGCCGGGCATTTCGTGCGTTGCGTTTAAGCTCACCTGCTTGTCTTCGTACATGTAAAAGTTGTCAGCATTGTCCATCTTGTCCAGAACAACGGCATGTGCTTGCGATGCGATCAGACAGCTGGCTAAAAACATCATGATGAAAGTACGGATGGGTTTCATGGTGTTGTGTTTTCCTTTTGGGTTGATTCAAGTCGGTTTGGAGTGGTGTTGGTTGTCTGGATTGAACAAAATTGAACAAATAATGGGTGTTCAAGTTTAGGGAATCGTATCCGTTTCAGATCACAGGTCAACATGCTTGACGCAAAATTTACGGGCGTGGGCTTGTTATAGGGTAAAAAGGCTTGTTCTTGTTAAAAAATACAACAACGCCTTGACTTGGAAAACAGGTGAACATACGATTTGTTGTTCAATTGAACGAGTGGAACAAAAATGAACACCGCAACGACCTGTACAATTCGCGAAGTGGCAGCACATGCCGGGGTTTCCATTGGGACGGTCAGCCGTGTGCTCAATGGTGGCGATGGTGTTCGCAGCCGAACGTTGGAGAAGGTGCTTGATTCGGCGCGGATGCTCAATTACCAGTTGCCTGATCGCCGCCCGGTTCATCAAACCTCAAGCCGAAACGTCATGTCCACCCGGACCGGCAACATCGGCCTGTACTTTGCCACCATGCAGCATGGCTATGCCGATCATCCCACCAGTGCCGCCTACCTCACCGGGTTGACCGAGTGTTGTCAGCAGCATGGTCTGCACCCGATCACCGAGTACGCCAGGCCCGGTTTGCCGATGCCCAGTATCGTCGAGCAGAACAAGATTGATGCCCTGATCGTCAAAGGCGAAGTCACTGAAGATTGGCTCACCCAGACGGCAGCAAAAATTCCCGTGGTCATGCTCAATGCCCATGAACACGATCGGGTCTACGACACCGTCAACTGCGATGATCATCACAGCGGTCTGGATGTCACGCGACACCTTTGGCAACGCGGTCACAAGCGCATTGCCTTTATCGGGGACACCCCCAAGCACAACATGCACATCCGCCGCAAGCAGGGGTACGAACAATTCATGCGCATCCATGATGCGTACGATGCCCAGCTGGTTCACATCCATTGCGATCCCACTGTTGTGCATGATCAGCCCAAAAAAGTTTACCCGATGTTTATCGAGAAGCTTAAGCAGTGGATGAACCTGCCCGTTGATCAGCGGCCGACCGCCATCATCGCAGCCTGTGATTGGGTGGCAGCAGGTGTCTATCGCTCTGCCCAACAGCTTGGTGTTTCGATTCCCCAGGATCTGAGCGTTGTGGGTTTTGACAACACGCCTGGCCTCTGTGATGCGTTAATGCCTGCATTGACCAGCTTTGAAATATCACTTGCCCAGGCCGCCCGTACCGCTGCAGAAATCCTCATTGCCAAGTTACATCAGCAGTGGCATCAAAGTATGCCCGTCATGCAACTCGTTGCCGGCCAGTTGGTCCAGCGCGACTCGGTCAGAGAGATCAAATAAGAAGAACCTCGGACGTCTGACATTTCCCGTAGCAGGCAACACATCGCATCGCGAGGTCAGGAGACACATCATGATTCGTCACCCCCGTTCGAAACATCGCGGCTTCACGCTCATCGAGTTACTCGTGGTCATCAGCATCATTGCACTGCTCATCGCCATCCTGCTACCTGCATTGGCCAAGGCACGTGCCACGGCGCAGCGAATCCAATGTGCCACCAATCTCAAACAGATGGCAACTGCCACGTTTGGTTATGCCAGTGATAATAAAAATTACATGATCCACAGCAATGGGACCTGGGCCGTCTGGGATCGTCAGCTGTCGCGATATCTTGGTGCACTGAAATATTGGCAGGATGGTGCCAAACCCTATGGCCTGTTCAAGTGTCCATCGGACAATATTCTCAGGACCGCCCACCCGACACTGATCCGTTCGTATACAGGCTCGCGAATTCTCTCCACTGCCTTTACCAAGTATTCTGAAGGTTCAATCGAACGTGCCAGGAACCGTGCTCGCGGCGTCCTGTGGGCGACCTCAACCGTCGCGGATTATCCAGACCGGCTACGTCTTGATGATATCCAAAACAGCAGCAACCTGGCTTATCTCTGGGATTACCATACGTACAACAATTACCTTTGGCGTCCTGAAAACAAACACCAGGTCATGCCCATCGGTGATTGGTGGATCCTCAGTGAAAACCCACCCGCCACACACATGGGCTCGGTCAATAACTATGCCTTCATCGACGGCCATGCCGCTTCGATTCGCCCCGAAGACATCAGCCTTGAGCCGACCGATTCAGTCACCTGTGCCCGCCTGACCAGCAGCTACAACGACTGAGCCCGGAAGCAGGTCGCTTTGCGAAATTGCCATAACTCGTCAAATTCGAACACCTTGCGGCCATAGACAAGTTAAACCAACACCAAAACCTCGCCACCGATCACGGTCGCGAGGTTTTTTTATTTTAAGCTGGCCTGGAAGGACTTGAACCTTCAACCTCCTGAACCAGAATCAGGCGTTCCGCCAATTGAACTACAGGCCATGATGCATCGTGGGTTGACTGGTATTGGCCACGACGATTTGAT
>JBICHS010000004.1:0-16456 GCA_043101135.1 Phycisphaeraceae bacterium JB051 | reverse complement strand
GTGCTGATTGGATCTGACTCCCAAGGAAAATTGGAAACACAAACAAAGGAATTCCCGCTATGTCACGCTTGTTTACAAAAACCAGAATCGCTTTGACACTCACGATCTGCACCATGGGTCTGGGCACCACTTTGCTCATGACTGGCTGCGGTAAATCCGAAGCCTCCGCAGCTGCGCCAGCAGGTGTTGAACATCAGAAAGTCGCAGACATGCTCCATGCCGTCATGGCAGCGGACCGCAAAATCTACGTCAAAAACGTGGTCAACCGCCTGACCAAAACCCAGGACATTCAGGTGCTCGAAGAAGACGGTAAAACGCACAAGAAATTCAAAGGCTCTGAAGACTGGGAAACCACCTTCGCGACTTTGCCGCTACCTGCTCAGCAGTTCCGCTATGGCTCAGAAGAAGCGTACCGTAACAACCAGAGCTTTGAGTACGGCCTGATCAGCTCGTGGGCCATCAACAAGAAACACATGCCCGATACCGATTTTGAAAAAGAGAAAATCAAGATCATGGAAGACACCGGCAAGCCTGTTTACGGTGAAGAGACCGTTGGCAGTGAGAAGTTTTTCGTAGCCATGTATCCCGACCGCGCGACCGCCAAGGCATGTTGGGATTGTCATAACAATCACGTGGACTCGCCCAAGACGGACTTCAAGCCTGACGACGTGATGGGCGGGATTGTCATTCGCATCCCGATGTAATCCAACGTGCAAACCTTGTCACAGATCAAGGAAAGCTTGCAAGGAGATTCGTACCATGTTTCATTACCGCCAAAGTGCTTTGATGCTGTTGAGCTGTGTGCTTTTAGGAGCATGCGACAAAAAACCGCAAAGCGAAACAACCACACAGTCCGCCCCCACCGAGGCGCATGAGCATGCCGAATTCCCCAAACCCACGGACCCGAGCTTGATGGCTGGGTATGACGTCTTCGCCAAAGTGTGCAGTCACTGTCACCTTGAAAGTGAGTATGCACCGGTGATCAACAACCCCAAAGACTGGCGTCAACGTCTGGGTAAACGCGGCCGTGAGACATTGCTCAAGCATGCCATTGAAGGTTATGGGGACATGATGCCCAAGGGTGGCAGGCGTGGCAAGGATCTGACCGACGAACAGGTTGGCCAAGGATTGGATTACATTTTGAGTTTACTCCCCAAAGAAGAATAAACCTATCAACACAGCGTTTTCTGTGTTAACGCACAGTCAACGCATTCTCGTTTCGATCACTATTCACACCTCATGAATCGCAAGGAAAGCAAAGTGACTCCCAAGCAAATCGAACTCGTACAAAGCACCTGGGCCATGGTGGTCCCCATCGTCAACACCGCTGCTGATCTGTTCTACAACAACCTCTTTGAAATGGACCCATCGCTGCGTGCGGTCTTCCCCGAAGACATGACCGAGCAGAAGAAAAAACTCATGGCCATGCTCGGGACCGCAGTCAACGGACTTAAAAATCTTGAGAGCATTGTGCCTGCTGTTCAAGCTTCTGGCGTGCGTCATTTGGATTACAAAGTGACAGCTCCCATGTATGATACCGTTGGTGCTGCGCTGCTTAAGACTTTGGAACAAGGATTGGGTGACGCGTGGAACGATGAAGTCAAAGAAGCCTGGACGGTGACATACACCACACTGGCTTCGGTGATGATCGGCGCAGCAGATGAACACCTCAAGAACAATGCGTGACACCCTTAAGACAAACTCATGAATCACCTGCCCCGCTTTGTCCGCCGCACGTCTGGTTTCACCTCATCCATGTTGGTTTGCAGTCTCTGTTTGCTCGGTGGATGTGGTGAAGAAGAAATCGAAGTCTATGAAGCACCGCAACCGGCGATTGCTTCAAACACCGCGCATGATCCAAATGACGGGCATGATCATTCCGGTCATGACCATGCTCAGCACGATCATGCGGCACACGCACCTGCTGCGGCGAATACCAGCGCGTCAACCATCTCCGGCAAGTTCACCGTAAAGCTTCCCGAAGATTGGCAACAGACGCAGCCGGGCTCGATGATTCTGCATAGCTATCAAACGGCATCCGGCGCTGCAGTCAATGTCTCGGCATTCCCCGGGGATGTCGGTGGTGTTGCTGCCAACGTCGCGCGCTGGCGCCGCCAACTCGGATTAGAACCCCTGGCACCAGATCAATTACAGACCACCATTGCTGCTGACAAGATCGGCCCGATTGATGCCAGCCGCGTGGATATGGCTAACGATGCTCAACGTATGATCGTGAGCTTTGGCATGGTCGATGGCAAGACATGGTTTATCAAACTCACTGGCACGGCAGAGCAAGTCCAAACCGCACTGCCCAGGTTTGACCAGTTCCTTAAAACCGTGAACTGGCAATAATTTTAATTCGGGTTTCGTGATTCGGGTAACAGGTTTCGGATCAAGACAAACCAACCCGCTAACAGGTGTTGTCTTTACCCCAAGCCCGATACCCGAATCACGAAACCCGACTGTATCTCCCGAGTTGGCTCGCACATGAAAAAAATACTCAAAAAGTTCGCCTCCCTGCGCATCACCGTCGTAGTGCTTATCGCGGGCATGATGCTTGTCTTTGCTGGCACGCTGGCCCAGACACACATGCCCATCCGTGAAGCGCAGAAAATCTACTTCCAATCCTTCGTCGTCCCGATCTATCTGCAGAACGGGACCGCCATCCCCGTCCTCCCCGGCGGGTACACGCTGGGCATCATCATGGTGCTTAACCTGCTGTGTGCGTATCTGACCACCTTCCGTTGGACGGTCAAACGCATCGGCGTGTTGATCATGCACGCGGGCATTCTCATGCTCCTCATCGGCCAGCTCTTTACCGACCTCTACTCCGTGGAAAGCTATGTCTCACTGGATCATGGGCAAGCCAAGAATTACTCCGAGTCATTCCATGACAACGAACTGGTGCTCATCGACACCTCAAACAAAGATGCCAACGACAACCCCAAGGAGACGCAGACGGTTTACAGCATCCCGGCAAGCAAACTGGTCAACGGCAATATGATCACCGACCCGCGCATGCCCGTGTCGATTGCCGTCAAAGAGTTCATGCCCAACGCCAATGTTGCAATGGGGGAAAACCCGCGACCGACGCAGGGCTTTGGTCAGCGTGTGATTGTCCAACCCGCCCCACCGGTCAAAGGTGATCAGCAACGCAACCTCGCGTGTGTCTATGTGGACATCATTGCCAACGGTAAGAACCTGGGCACGTGGCTGCTGTCCTCGGCTTTCGTGAATCCTGACTTCATTGAAATCAACGGCAGGGAATATGCCATCCATCTCCGAGCCAAGCGATACATGATGCCCATGACGCTCAAGCTTCAGGAGTTCAAGCACGAACGCTTCACCGGCACCAATGTCCCCATGGCCTTCTCAAGCCGGCTGCGATTGGTTGATCCGATCCAAAACGAAGACCGCGAGTTGACCATCAGTATGAACCAACCATTGCGATATGACGGCAAGACGTTCTATCAGGCAAGCTTTGCAAACGACGATCAAACCACCATTCTCCAAGTGGTGCGTAACCCCGCAGCGGTCCTGCCCTACATCGCATGCATCCTCGTCACGCTGGGCATGAGCTGGCATTTCGTCGCTCACTTCCTCAAGTTTTTCAACAAGTTCGTCAAGCAGGACACGGAGGTCAAGGCATGAACCCGTTTTGCATCACCATTGCCCCAAAGAGCACCAGATGTCAATCTGGTGCAAGTCCGACTGCTTCAAGTCGTCATGATCCCTGCACCGGATTCACATCCGGTGCTCATTGGGTGATCGCGTTTTGTCTGTTGATCACGTTGATGACAGCCTCACTCTTTGCACAGGAATCCAAGCAGCCTGCGACCAACGCAACGCCGGATTGGAACGCGCTGGGACAAATTGCAGTGATGCATGCCGGCCGACTCAAGCCATTGGACACCGTGGCCCGTTCGAACATGCTCATGATCTGTGGCAAGCAGACCGTCAAAGTCGAAGGCAAGTCCATGCATGCCCTTCAATGGCTCATGCAGGTGATGTGCAAACCCCAAGTCGCGGACAACTATCGCGTCTTCCTGATTCACGACCCGGACATTCAAGCCTTGTTACAACTTGGCGAAGAGGACAAGCGTTGGAGCTTCACCGAGCTGATCCCGCATCTGCAATTGATCTCCGCGCAGGCCAACGAAGCGCAGAGTGTTCAAGGGCATCAGCGCAATCGCTATCAACGTGCGATCATTGAACTGTACAACCACATCACAAGCTATGTCCGGTTGAAAAATGCCATCGCCCCTGAACAAAGCAAGGACTTTGCCAAGCAGGCACAGGAAGCTGCCAACCTCGTCAAGAGTCTGATTGCTGATCCTGAAAAACTCACCGATGAGATGGTCTCGCATATCAACATTCTCAAGAAGGGTTATGAGAACCTTGCTCAGAAAAGTAACCTCCATTTCGTCCCCCCCATTGGCGAATTGGAATGGAGCCGGATTGGTGAGCATATGCGTTTGGTCCTTCTGGGCCTGCCGATGGATGACTCGGTGATTCGTATGGCAACGATCCGCAAAGCCTATCGCGAAGGTGATTGGCAGACGATCAACACGGTGGTCCACGAGCATCTTGCAACCCCCGCTCAGCAGCAATCCAAGGTCCGCAGTGAAGCAATGTTTAACCGCATGGCATTGCTGGTCAACGCCATGCCGATTTACGCGTTGGGGTTGGTCGTCACGCTCGTTGCCATGATGTTCAAGACCCGTTGGATGATGATCACTGGCACGTTGATCGTGCTCACTGCCATCGCGACACACACGTTTGGGCTGGGTTGGCGGATGTGGATCGAAGGACGCCCACCCGTGATTAACCTTTACGGCTCAGCGGTGTTCATCGGCTGGGGCGCAACGATCATGGCCATGGTCCTTGAGAAGATTTACAAAAACGGACTTGGCAATATTGCCTCGTGTTTGATTGGTTTTTCAACGCTCATCATTGCCCATCACTTATCACTCAGTGGTGACACCATCGAGCCCGTACGTGCGGTGCTCGACTCAAACTTCTGGCTGACCACCCACGTGCTCATCGTCACGCTGGGGTATTCGTCCATGTTTGTTGCTGGTTCACTGGGACTGATCTTTGTCGTCCGTGATGTGATTCTGCGAAACCTCAACAAGCAAAGCTATGCACGCATGGGACGCATGGTTTACGGCATTATCTGCTTTGCCATGCTCTTCTCCTTCGTCGGCACAGTGCTCGGCGGGATCTGGGCGGATCAGTCATGGGGACGTTTCTGGGGTTGGGATCCCAAGGAAAATGGCGCCCTGCTCATCGTGCTCTGGAACGCTGCGATTCTCCACGCTCGCTGGTGTGGCATGGTCCAGATTCGCGGGATGATGATGATGGCGATCCTGGGCAACTGCATCACCGCCTTCAGTTGGTTTGGCGTGAACATGATGGGCGTCGGCCTGCATAGCTACGGCTTTATGGATGGCGCATTCATGTGGCTCATCGGTTTCTGCATCAGCCAACTGATCTTCGTCGCCATCGGCTTATTCCCCGTCGGACAGCAAACGCCCGAAAAATTACCCAACGCAACAGGCACGCAGTCCTCGTAAAGCGCGATGTCATTTAATCAAAACTGTCCATCTCCTGATGGACGGCTTGCCTTGCGATAAACGTACATGGATACCCGCGCCCCGGAAGGGACACGGCTTTGATTGATACATCTTTAAATAAAACAATCGCACACTCACCCAATTCCGCACATCAATTTGCGTACCTTCCGTCACTCCCGCGCAGGCGGGAGTCCAGTGAGAACTGCAAGCGTCAACAGAATGCCACTGGATTCCCGCCTGCGCGGGAATGACGAGATGGATATCGACTTCGTGATTTGAGTCATTGTCATGCAATTCGTTGTAATGCGATTTAACAAGGCACCCCGTCCATCAGAAAATGGACGACCTCGATCAAGACATTGTCATTTTGAGATTAAATACGCTTAACGTGAAAACTCACAGCGTCGTCGCGGTTGAATACAACGGCATCAACACCGCCACGATGTAAGCAACCAGCAGCAGAATCAAGCCAATGAAAATCACCTTGTTGAGGATGAAGTTTGTGAGTGCAGACTTGATGAACTTTTCTTTCACAATCATCACCACGCCAGCAATCACCACGCTGGGCAGAAACAAAACACTCTTGGGGACAGCAAGGAAGAATTTGGTAAACGCAGTCACCGGCACGCTCAAATCCGCGAGCTCTTTTTCGATGCGCCCTGTGAGTGAAAACACAATCACCGCAAAGAGCGCAAGCACGATGAGGTTTAACACCAGCGTGCAGACACTCCCCCAGTAAAGCAGTTTTTGCGTGGTCGGACTCATGCGTTTACCCCGTTAGTTTCAATCACTCAGATGAAGCCATCTTACCACGTTCCATCACCAGCACCTTGAGCAAACGACCTTTGGGGACATTGATCCCCCAGCGGTGCCCAATCTCTTTAATGGGTAAATCACCTGCTTTTTCAGTGATTTCATCCCAATCGCGTTGGCGAAGAACCAGATAACCGGGCTCGTTGACTTGGGCCCACTGAGCGACTTCACCGCTGGCGATCACGTTCATGCCCTTGGGGAGTTTGCCGGGATAGGCATCTTTATCCTGCATGCGAATGCCGTTGATGTAGAACACAAGAGAAGCTTCTTCGTAACCGGTGACATAAATCGGTGCGTGGATGTCGCCCTTCTCGTTGTTGATTTGAACTACCTCGGGGCTGATCTTGAGCATGTCCTCGGAAGCAGGGAGTATGCCATAGGCAAAGATCGCCCAAAAGGCGACCGTCGAACCAAGCATCAACTTGGCGCAGCGAGCGTAGTTCTGAGCCTTATGCGCTTTGAGAACATAGATGGAGACGACAAACTGGAAGATACCCGCCACCGTGCCGGAGACAATGAGGTCTTCCAGATCAAGATTCGTTTTTTCAAAGTTGAGTACGCGGAAGAGAATCGGCCCGCCAATCAGGGCGATGGTGGAGAACCACATCAGCGGGAAATAACACGTGCCGCCCTTCTCCATCCAAAACCAATCTTTTTCAGACAGTCCTTTGGGGTTGCGCGTTAACTCACTGATCGCAGCAGCGGTGACGATCGCCAACGCCGGGAACACCGGCAGGATGTAGTGCGGCAATTTCGTTGCCACCACCGACATCAAAATAAACGTCGGCCAGAACCAACCCAGCAACACCGCCCGAGATAGTTCATTGCCCAGTGTCCGACCGTAGAGCGCGCGAACACTGCCATAAAGCAGCAACGTCCAGGGCATGAACAGGCCAATGATCACGGGGATGTAAAACGGCAGGGACAAGAAGAAATTCCCGCCATGACTTTCCTGCGGTTCGAGGATGCGGTTAATGATGTGTCGGCCGATACCGATCTTGGCGAACTCACCGTCAGTCGCCTGGTTGGCAGGAATCGCCCAAAGCAGAAACACGCCGGTGGCAACGAGTGACAAAACGATCAGCCAGATCAGCGATTTCTTCCCGGCCTTGCGCAGTTCACGGTTACCAAACCAGAGCATGCCGATCATGGATAGTACCGGTACCGCCAAACCGACAGGCCCCTTGGTGAGCATCGCGCCGGTGAGTCCCAGCAGCATGGCCGCCAGTTGCCCCAGACTTGCCTTCCCCGATTGGAGCATGAAAATGGCAGGCGTGATGGCGGTCATGATGAAGGCCAGCAAGACGGCATCGGTCGTTGCTGCCCCCCCGACGATGAGCATGAGGCCCGACGTGCAGAGAATCGCTGCGGACCAGAAGCCAGCTAACGGGTCAAACAGGCGACGCCCCAGCCAGCCGGTGAGTAGACTGGAGACCGCCATACCCACGGGTGCAAAAAACCGCACGCCAGCTTCGCAAGGCCCAAGCAGGGTCACGCCGATGGACATCAGCCAGTAAATGAGGATCGGTTTGTCAGGTCGCAAATCGCCGTTGAAGGTCGGGACGATGTAGTCCCCGCTGGCAAGCATCTCCAGTGTGGCGGAGGAAAAGCGCGTTTCATCGCGGTCAAAAAGCGATGACTGAAAAATCGTAAACCAATATAAACCAAGCATCAACAGCACGAAAAGCACCATTGTATGCGGCTTGGTCAAGTTCTCGTAAAGCTTATCGGACGTGTCGCTCATGAAGTCTCCAGAGTGCAATCCGAGCGTATCATAATGGATTTCGCAAATGAGAATGTAAACCGCTTGCAGTTTGGCATTTGATACCTTGTGTTATAACCGTCGCGGATATTCGAAACTGCTTCTCGCGCTAAACCGCAAGCGGTTTGAATCAATCCGAAATCTCCCCTGTTACCCGTTGCCAAGGGCCCTGAATTTCGTTACAATCCCCGATTCACTGAATTTACTCGGCCAGGGATGCGTTTTGCATCTGCCGGTCCGGCGTGTCGGCGCGTGGTCGACACCACCGAGTAAGACTGGAGAAACTACAAATGTCCGATAGCCCCACCCGACTTTACGAAGGTCTGTTCATGGTCAGCCAGGCCGCCGCTGGCAGCGATTTCGCCGGCGTCGTCGCTCACATCAAGGAAGTCCTTGCTCGCGCTGAAGCCACCGTTCACGTCCTGACCAAGTGGGACGAACGTCGTCTGGCTTACGATATCAAGACCGCCAAGCGTGGTACCTACTTCCTGGCTGTCTTCGATGCCCGCTCGACTCAGGTCGCCAACATCGAACGTGACTGCAACCTGTCAGAAACCATCGTGCGTGCCCTGATTCTTCGTGGCGATCACATCGGTGACGTTGAACTCGAAGAACTCAAGAAACTCACCCCCGCTGAACAGGAAACCGGCCTGCGTTCAAGCGAAGACGAAGATGACAAGACCGAAGAAGTTGTCGAAGACACCAATGACGACGTCGATACCGACGACGAAGCCGGTGACGAAGACGACAAGTAAATAAAAAATCCGTCACACTTAAAGCCTGATTTTAAACTCATAACGCCAAGACAAGGATTTGCCCGATGCCCAATCTCAACAAAGTCATGTTGATGGGAAACCTCACCCGCGACCCCGAGCTCCGCTATTTGCCGAGCAATATGGCTGTTGTCGGGATGGGTTTGGCAGTGAATCGTCGCTGGCGTAACCAACAAGGTGAGCAGCAGGAGGAAACCACCTTCATCGACTGCGAAGCCTTTGGCAAACAGGCTGAAGTGATCAACCAGTACCTCAAAAAAGGTCGCCCCGTCTACCTGGAAGGTCGTCTCAAACTCGACCAATGGCAGGACCGTGACGGCAACAACCGCTCCAAACTCAAGGTGATCGTCGAGAGCTTCCAGTTCATCGACTCCCGTGGTGAAGGCGGTGGTGGCGGTGGCGGAGGTTACTCCGGTGGTTCTGGTGGCGGTAACCAGGGTGGCTACGGTGGCGGTGGAAATCGCGGCGGTGGCTACGGTGGTGGTAATCAAGGTGGTGGCAACAACGCACCCCAACAAGACCCCCACCAACCCGTGGACGAAGACGACATCCCATTCTAACCCCCGGCCCCCGGAAGTGTTTTCTCCGGCTTGATGGGATCGAATGGTGATCAAGACACAACCCCATGCTGAGCAATGCAAAGCATGGGATGCCTCGACAAACAAATGAATTTACATGCTGGTGTAGCGCCGCAACTCAATGTTGAATGCGGGCCGACGCCTAACTGATTTGCCAAAAGAAAGGCAAGGACAACATGAAACAAGTCCAACTTCTACTGACTCAAAACGTTGATAACCTGGGCATCGTCGGCGATGTCGTCAAAGTCAAAGCTGGTTACGCTCGTAACTATCTCCTGCCCCACGGCATGGCCACCACCCCGTCCGAAGGTGCCATCGCTCGTTTGGCTGAAGAACGTGCACGCGTCGAAGCCGAACTCAAGGAAATCCACGCCAAGCAGGCTGCCATGATCGAGAAGCTTGAGGATTACGAAATGACCCTCCAGCGTTCGGCCAACGAACAGGGCATCCTTTTCGGTGGTGTCTCTCAGCACGAAATCGCTGAAGAGCTCCGCAACGCAGGCTTTGAAATCGATGACCGCTACATTCGTATCGGCGAACAGATCAAGCGTCTGGACAGCTACGAAATCCCCGTCGTCATCAACAAAGACCTCAAGACGCAGATCAAGCTCTGGGTTGTCTCCGACAAGTCCAAGGAAGAGCTCGAAGCTGAAGCCAAGGAAGAGGAAGAACGCCTCAAGGCTGAAATGGCTGCTGAAAAGGCTGAAGAAGAAGCCGAAATGGCTGCCAAGAACGCTGAGTAAGATTCAGCTTCAACGCAACGAAAATTCAAAAACCACGTCTGGCAACGGACGTGGTTTTTTCATGCGCCTGTTGCGCCATTCAACGGCAGTGCGTTTAGAGCTGTTCAACCGATTAGAGCGATGCAAAGAATTAATCTCCACCCTCCGTCGCTCCCGCGCAGGCCGGAGAGACGATAAGTGAAGATTAATTCTTTGAACTGCTTTATACTCAAACCCATGAAGACCATGCATCCCAAAGATTTACTGGTGTATCGCAACATTCTCAAGCTCGTCTGGAAATACGGCAATCGTGAATTGCTCGGCTCCATCGGTTTTGAGAATCACTTGGAAAAAGACGATCAAGACACCGACGACACGCAGGATCACACGGCTGAAGATTTTGCTGCGGACCTTGAGAAACTCGGGCCGACGTATATCAAGATCGGTCAGATTCTCGCGACGCAGCTGCCTTTGTTACCTGCGGAGTACAAGCAGGCAATGGAGCGATTGCAGGATGATGTCGAGCCGCTGGATTTCACCACGGAGATTGTGCCGATCATTGAAAGTGAGCTGGGCTCGCCGGTGATGAGTTTGTTTGAGCAGATCGATACCTTACCGATCGGCGCCGGTTCTTTGGGGCAGGTGCACATGGCTACGCTCAAAGACGGCCGCCAAGTCGCGGTGAAAGTGCAGCGTCCGGGCGCGCGTGAAAACGTCAATGACAACTTCCGGGCTTTGGAGCATGTCGCAGCCACACTGGATAACCTCACCGACCATCGGTATGGCTTTGTTGATGTGTTGGATCATTCACGTCAGACGCTGCTCGAAGAGTTGGACTTTCGTCATGAGGCTGCCAACCTCACTGCCATTGGACGTACGCTGCAGAAGGAGCAGCGCATCGTCGTACCCTCCCCCATCGAAAACATGAGCACGCGCCGGGTATTGGTCATGACATACCACGCAGGTGAAAAAGTCACCGAACTCACGCCGCGTCGGATTGAGGAGCTTGATGGCGAAGCGTTGAGTTCAAGTTTGTTCCGAGCCTACCTGTATCAGATCCTGGTCAAGGGCACGTTTCATGCTGACCCGCACCCGGGCAATGTGTTGCTTGATGCTCAAGGCCGGATTGTGCTTTTGGATCTTGGGATGGTGGGTCATCTCTCGACGAACATGCGTGAGATGTTGACGCAGTTGGTTCTTGCCATTGCCGATGGGTGTGGCGATCAGGCTGCCGACATTGTCATTCGCATCGGTGAGCCGGATCGCACGTATGACCACATGCACTTTACCCAGCGGATCAACAACCTGGTGATGCAGTGTCAACAAACAACGACCGAACGCATTGATCTTGGGCGAATTCTTTTGGACATTGCCAGCATTTGTGCACAGGATCGTGTACGCGTCCCGCCCATCCTCTCGACGATTGGCAAGGCATTACTCAACCTTGACGAACTGGTGAATACGCTTGCCCCGTCATTTAATCCCAGTGATTCGGTTCGCAAATATGCGAGTAAGATTCTCACCAAACACTTCCGCCGATCATTTAGTCGGATGCGTCTTTATGATGCTGCGATTGAAATCACGCGCTTGTTTGAAGAAGCACCGCGTCGGATGAATAAGCTGCTGGACACGATTGTCCGTCAGGATCGTGGCTTTAAGATTGACGCGATTGACGAAGAGCAATTGATCCAGGGCTTTGAGAAAATTGCCAACCGCATTGCGCTGGGCCTGATCGTTGCTGCGTTGTATCTCTCGGGTGCAATGACATTGAACGTGGAGCATGCCGGGCCAAGAATTTTCGGCATGCCGATCCTGTCCATCCTGCTATTCACCGCAGCCGTTGCGGGGACATGGATGATCCTGATGGCCATGTACTTCAAGCGATCCGGTCGAAAGAAGTAGCATTACTGACGTTATCGTCTCAACGATTGTTTGCAACAAGACGCGCACGAGCTGTCAGCTATGATCGCTTGCGCTATTTCATGCAGCAAGCAATTGCCCGTTAACAAGCGTGTCTGACTGAGAATTATAATCGCGTCAGTCGATACAACAGTTACCCCATGCCCGTTTATATTCTGTCACCATTTGCCAAACAGTCTATGCGAGGTACAAGCAATTAAGACCTGAATATGTTTAACATTGGGGGATATTCACATGTCAATCCAAACCATCATTCGGAATGTGCCACTGGGAACTCGGCTGTACTGCAAGGTTCAATCCTATGCGACAGCAGGAAGCAATAAACGCATTATCAACGAAGTCTTTGATGCTGATCACCCCCAAGCGCCGCTGGTTGCTCGTTCTATCTCATCCATTCTCAATCGTCCTTCGCAGGAAGCTGGATACTGGAAAAAACGCATTGAGCTTCAACGCAAAAGCATGCTCAAGAATCATGGCCCGTTAATTGATGGCAGCTTGGGAGAAGGTGGGCTTTACGATCAGAACAAGACCGTCAGTGATGCGTGCAAGGTCAGTAAGCCGCCGTTAGCTGCGATGCTGCTTCACGCATTGGCTTACAACCTCAAGCCACAAAACGTCCTGGAACTGGGGACAAATGTCGGCGTCTCGTCTGCCTACATTGCCTCTGCTTTACATATCAATAATCAGGACAGCTGCGTCACCACGCTGGACGCCTCAGCCTATCGTCAACAACTTGCCAAACAACTTCATCAGAGTATCGGCCTGCAATGTGTCGATTATGTGCACGGCCTGTTCACCGATACACTCACCCGCACCTTGGCGCAACTGCAAACCGTGGACATGGCTTTTATTGATGGGCATCACCAATACCAACCCACGCTCGATTATTTTGAGCAGATCCTCCCCTATGCCACCCCGTTCACCCTTTTTGTTTTTGATGACATCCGCTGGTCCGATGGCATGAAAAAAGCCTGGCTTGAACTGCGTGAAGACCAACGCTTCGGCTTGGTGGTCGATCTGGGAATGGTCGGCTTATGCCTGCTCAAACACCCGCAAAGCGATGCCCGTTTTGTCTCTGATATCATTCAGGTGTTCTAAAATCACATCACAGATATCACGCCATTGATAATCATCGCCCCAACGAAATCCGGCTACTTTCCCTCCAATTGATCAATTATTGATCATCCTGCCACTTTTTGCACACGCTGTAAATTCAACACATTTCCATCTTTACATATCGTATTCATATTAGAATAAGACATTTAAAAAAACTTTGATCCTTTCGGGCAATTTGGCACCCTCTTTGCAAGGTACTCAGTGACAACCGGCCAGGTGTTGGCTGGTGTGATCAATAACCGCTGAGTTTGCCAGGAGACTTGGTCATGACCCGCCAGAAGATGAACATGCGATCACTGGGTAAGCGGATCAAAGGCGCTGCCCTTCCACGTCGGCTTCGTCAACGCCAGATGCACCTCAAGCAAATCGCCAGCTGCATGCGTCTGAAACTCAAACGAGCTTATCCTGACGGTTTACCGTCCGATCACGCATCGCTTGCCTTAAGTGATGGTGACGAACTGGTGGCTGCTCTTAAACGATATGAAGACGGTTGCTACGGCAGCTGTGAAGATTGTCAGCGTCCCATTCCCCTTCTTGAACTCTGGGCCAAACCCCAACGGCGGTACTGCCGAATCTGTCTGGCTCAACGTGGTGATCCACCGGCACGCAAACTCCGCTTTTCAGTTTGAGTTTCATGTTTCACCACCCTCCACCTGACAGCTGACACTGTCATGCTCCACTACCAAAACGCACGGCAAATAGAAATTTGCCATCAAGGAAATCCGTATGGAATCATTAGATCATTCGCAACTGACCATCATGTTTCTCTCACTGGGCATTCTGCTGGCGACCGCCCGACTCTTCGGCGAAATCGCCAAGCGGATGCATCAGCCAGCCGTGCTCGGTGAGATCCTTGCAGGCATCGTGCTTGGCCCGACCATTCTCGGTCAGGTCTGGCCCGACGCCAATGCAATGCTCTTCCCGTTGGAAGGTCCCAATGCGCTGATGCTCAGTGGTCTTGCCACGCTGGCGGTCGCGCTGTTCCTGCTGGTTGCGGGGATGGAGGTGGACTTATCCACCATGTTCCGCCTTAAGCGCGTTGCTTTGATCATCGGCTTAACCAGTATCATCATCCCCTTTGGTATTGGTATGGGCGCAGGCCTGTCCGTGCCACAGGTATTGGGCATGGAAGCCGGTGCCGACCCGCTGATCTTCTCACTGTTTTTAGGCATCGCGTTGTCGATCTGCGCGTTACCGGTGATCGCCAAGATTCTCATGGACATGAACCTTTTCCGTTCAGACGTGGGCATGACGGTGATCGCGGTGGCCATTTTCCAGGACCTGGTTGGCTGGATCATCTTCGCGATCGTGCTGGGGATGATGCAGGCTTCACATGCAGGTGAAGGCGAAGGCATGGGCATCGGCATGACCATTGCCCTGACACTTGGCTTTGCAGGTTTCATGCTCACCATCGGGCGTAGTGTGGTGCACCGCATCCTCCCGTGGTTGCAGGCTCATACCAGCTGGCCCGGCGGCGTACTCGGCTTTGCCCTGGCGCTGGGCATGCTCGGCGCAGCCTTCACCGAGTTCATCGGCATTCACGCGATCTTCGGCGCGTTCATCGTCGGCGTGATGCTCGGTGACTCACCGCACCTGCGTCAGCAGACCCGCACGACGATCGAACAGTTCATCTCGTTCATCTTCGCCCCCCTGTTCTTTGCTTCCATCGGTCTACAGGTCGACTTCGTGTCGCACTTTGACCTGGGACTCGTTGCCATCGTCTTCGTCCTTGCCTGTGTCGGTAAGGTACTCGGCGGTGTGCTCGGTGCCCGTTGGGCAGGCTTCCCCAAGCGTCAGACCTGGGCAATGGGTTTTGCACTCAACGCCCGTGGTGCGATGGAAATCGTCCTGGCGTTGCTGGCTCTGCAGTACGGCGTGATCGGGCAGGACCTGTTCGTGGCATTGGTGGTCGTGGCTTTGGCGACGGCTTTGATGGCAGGCCCGATGATGCAGATCGCCCTGAAGACCAAGCAGCCGGCCAAGTTCCGCAAGTTCCTCACAGCCAATACGTTTGTCCCCGAGTTGGCATTGACCTCGCGTCATGATGTCATCAAGAAACTGGCAAACGCGGCCCAGAGCAGTGCGGACATTCATGGCAATAAAATTGCCGACGCCGTGCTGGCCCGTGAAGCCGTCATGAGCACCGGCCTCCCAGGCGGGTTGGCGATCCCCCATGCCCGTATCCCCGGACTCAAACAGCCGGTGATCAGCGTGGGCATCATCCCCACTGGTGTCGACTGGGATTCACCGGATGGACGATCGACCAAGCTGGCCATCATGGTCCTCACGCCTGACAAGGCCGATCAAACCCAGTTGGAATTGCTCGCGGACATCGCCTCGACGTTCAACGATCCAACCACCATGACCAAGGCGATCAATGCTGACAGTTACACCTGTTTCCTGGCAGCCTTGAACACCAAGCCCGAAGCGTCGCATCACGAACCGGTCACCGCCCAACCCGAACCGGCGTAATGCCAACAAACGCCTGTTACCACTTTCTTCACAAAGGGTGTCGACCTAACAGTCGGCACCTTTTTTATTGCCAGCGGCAAGACGGATAAGTAACGGAGTCATTCATCTGAGCACCGGGTGTAAACCCGGTGCCCGTTGGATTAGAGCAGTATGCGTCATTAATCGCCATACAGAAAACTGATTCGTCATTCCCGCGCAGGCCCGAATCCAGTGGCATGCAGTAGAAAAGTTGCAGATTCCACTGGACTCCCGCCTTCGCGGGAGTGACGGAAATAGGCGATTATTTATACAAGTTGCTCTAACGTATGCACAACGGGCACCGGATTAACATCCGGTGCTCAACATTGAAAAATACATTCATCATGTCCGAAGGCGGGCGTGACAGATTACCTGACTCGCAACATCCCTTACAATGTCCCCAGCAACCACAACGGGGGAACGGGGCATGCCACTCTGGTTATTCGAACTCTTTTTCATCATCCTGCTCATCGCGACGGCGATCATGATTTGTCTTCGCCCGTTTGGGCAAAACATGCGCTACTGCAAAAACGTGGTCCTCAAATCGGTGTGTTGCTATGGCATCTGTGTACCACTTGCTTTTCTCACGCGACAGACCGACGTCTCGTTGACGGTGATCATCAAAGAAAGTCTGCTGGCAAGATCTCTCATGTGGCTTAACCTTGGCCTTGTGATGCCACCGGCCTATAAACGCGATCAAGAAAAA
>JBICHS010000003.1:0-7728 GCA_043101135.1 Phycisphaeraceae bacterium JB051 | reverse complement strand
ATCGTTCAAGGTGCCGAACCGCTGTTCTTTTTGGACTACATCGGCATTCACAAGGTCGACCCCGTGGAGATCGAACAGATCGTCAAGGGCGTGGCCGACGGCTGCCAATTGGCCGGATGCTCGCTCATCGGTGGCGAAACCGCCGAACTGCCTGACATCTACGAGCCGGGCGACTTCGACCTGGCTGGTTTCTCAGTCGGTGTGGGTGAACTGAAAAAAATCATTGACGGTTCACGCACCCAAGTCGGTGATGTGATCCTGGGCATGGCCTCCTCGGGTGTGCACTCCAACGGCTATTCGCTGGTGCGTGCGATCCTCAAGCATGGCAAGCTCGACATCAACAAGGTCTATCCTGATCTGGACCCGGAAAAGAAACTCGGTGAAGTGCTGCTTGAGCCGACCCGCATCTATGCCAAGAGCGTGGTGAGTGTGCTCCGCAAGTACAAGCACAAAATGCCGATCTCCGCGATGAGCCACATCACCGGTGGTGGTCTGCCCGGCAACGTCAATCGCACACTCAGCCAAACCGTCGATGCCAAGATCAATCGCAAAGCATGGGCAATCCCCCCGATCTTCAAGTTCCTGCAAAAGCATGGCAATGTCGACGAAAAAGAAATGCTCCGCGTCTTTAACATGGGTGTGGGCTTTATCATGATCGTCCGCCCCCACTTTGCAGACTCCATCCAGCAGCAACTGGAAAAAGCCGGCGAAACCGTCTTCAAACTCGGCACGCTTACCAAAGGCACCGGCAAAGTCATCCTCAAGTAAGCATCACTCGCATCACCCAATCAAACCACAGGGCATCGGATCACGTTCGATGCCCTGTTTTTTATGGCCATCAATCTGCCGCAACAAAACACCTTCCCAACCCACGCAACCCGCACAGTCCGACATTCATACCCATAAACCCCATGTAATTACCCTCTGTCACAGAAATTCCGTGCACCAACGGACGATACATCCTCTGGCTGCAGGCTTGATCTGCGCCGATTCATTCGTCTGAAACAGGGCAATGCATGATGCACGCAAAGCGTCGACATTCCGTAGTGTTCCGGTTAATGACCTGCATGGTCCTGGGTGGCATCTTCCTCTCAGGTTGTGTTGCATGGATTGAATTCAACCGCGTGAGAATTCTCACACAGGTGCAGATCACCCAGGAATCACAGCTGCTTGCCCGTAATATCCAGAATGTGCTACGTGATTTGTATCGCGATGAGCAGACGCGTCCCAAGCCGACTTTGCTTCATGAATCCATCACGCCGTTGATGAATGTCGATTTCATCACTGCGGCCCGTGTGCGCATCCCCCATCACCCGCCAGTCGAGTTGGGATCATGGCCGACGAATAAAGACCGCCAGATGATTGTCTGGCCGTTATCCGAATCCGCTGTGACCTCCGGTCTGGAAGTCGATCAACACAAGTACACCTTGATCCAGGCACCGTTTAAGATCCGTGGTAACACCGCGATGGTCGAACTGGTTGTCGACGGCCGCGTGTCGTTCTGGCGGATATGGTCCGACGTACTCAACCATATCTCATTGCACTGGTTCTTCCTGGGCATCATGATCCTGCTGGGTCTGTATCTGCTGCGTCGCTGGTTTACCGGCCCGTTGTCCGAGGTGTTGCAATTGATCAACGCCCATGCCGGCGCCGAACCGTTTTACCGGGTCGCCCGCAATGACAAAGGTGAATTCTCACAACTCGCTGAGTCCATCGGTGGCATGCTCACCCGTTTGGAAAACACCACCGACCGACTGCGCAAACGTGAACGTGCATTTGAAAACCTCTATCACTTTGCACCGGCACCGCTGATCAGCCTGGACCCCAAAGGCCTGATCATCGAAGCCAATCACCGTGCTGCCCAGCTCTTTAACATCAGCAACGAAGCACAACTCGTCGGACGCCGTGTCATGGAATTCATCCGCACGTCCGATCGCGGCATGCTCAAACAAGCCATCGACCGGTTGGATGTCAACCAGGCGCCACGCTGTGAAGTCGTGCTCAACTCCGGCAAAAAAACACGCAACGTCGTCATTGAGTGTGCAGGCGTGCGTGATGAAGACGGCATGCTCCAACGCGTCCGCCTTGCCTTACAGGACGTTACCGAGCTTCGTGAATTGCAGTTGGAAATTGAAGATCACAGCCGCCTGATGAAGCTGTTGATCAACCATATGTCCGATGGCCTTCTGCTCATTGATCAGAACAACAACATCGCTGCATGTAACGAACGCTTGGCCATGCTGCTGCACACCTCGGCCGATGCGATGATTGGTAAGCCTTATGATCCGACATCGTTCTGGGACGAGTTGGGCATTCTCAATCATGGCGCGTTTGTCCGTCGTATCAAGCAAATTGCAGGTGAATCCGAACGCTCAGGTCGCGAACGTTTTGATACGCGTGTGGGCACGTTCCTCTTCCAGGGAATCCCCGTGCAGGATCAGGACACCTGTCAACGCGGACGCCTGTGGGTGGTGCAGGACATCACCAGCCAGGTGCAGAGCCAGCAGCTTCTGATCCAACAGACACAGCAGCTTCAAGGCCTGAAAAACCTGGGGCAAAAGCTCTTTGGTGTGACCACGGTCGAGCAACTGCTGACCTTTGCAGGCACACAACTCTACGAAATTTTCAATGTCGAAGCGGTGGGCATTGCCCTGCGTGGTGACAGCCATACCTGGCGTAGCCGTCAGGTGATTCACCGCGGGACCAACCCGTATCTATTAGAGCCCAACCGTGAGTTGATTGAGGAAATTGAACGCAACTTCCTGCCACAAATTATCTCGCAACGTGAGATCACTTACTGGCCGGACACCCCACGGTCGACCCGTTGGGGCAAGGCATTTTCACGCTCAGGTTTGACGTCACTTGCCGCCTGCCCGTTGGTTGGACATGCTGATCCGATGGGCGTGCTCTGGATCGCGCGGCGTGGTGGTGAACGCATTGAACGACATCATCTGTACCTGCTTGAAGCGTTGGCACCATTGATCGCTTCACGCCTGGAGATCGCACGTTTGGGTTCACGTTTGAGTAATCTCCAACTGACTGACCCGGTGACCGATCTGCCAAACCAACAGCACATGCTCTTTGAACTCACGCGGTATCTCAAACAACCGCAGTTGACCACCGCGTTGTGTGTGGTGCATCTCAACCGTGTTGCAGCACTGAAGCACATGCTCTCGCAGGACAAGTTCAACGATGTACTCCGACAGATCGGCACGACGCTCAAACGCCACAGCCGATCCTCAAGCATCGTCGGCAAACTCCGTGGCAATGACTATGCAATCATCTGCCCCGGCGTGGACAAGGATGCCGCACAGGCAATTGTCGATCGACTGTATACCGCCATCTGCAAGCATCACGCGTTCACCGCACCTGACGGGACGCAGTGGGAACAGACCGCCAGCATCTCATGCATGATGCTCAGCGATCACAAGCTCCCAGCAAGCCAGCTGCTTCAATTGGCAATCTCAAAAGCATCATCCCCCAAGCCCCACAAGCTCACGGAGAGTGACCCGTCAGCAGAAGACCGACAGGCGGGTTGAACCATTGAGCTGTTCAAATCATTAAAGCAACTCGCATAAACAATCGCCCACTTCCGTCACTCCCGCGAAGGCGGGAGTCCAGTGGAACTTGCATGTGCGCACAGAATGCCACTGGATTCCCGCCTGCGCGGGAATGACGTAATCAACGAAGGCTTAGAGATCAATGATTTGTACTGCCCTAAAGCCGTGCACGCAGTAAGCGGTTGCCTTGATCGGCTTTTCACTGTTACTGTAATCTGCACTAACTGACATGACTCTACCATGATCACCAATCCCCGCGTTGACACAACGCGGCTCGCTCGAAGGTGAACCATCACACAATCCCCCCGACTTTTCATGCACGGTTCGGCTTCTTGCCGATTTGTCATGTAGTGTCATTGCATTACATGAAACGTCCGATTGAGTTATCGCCATGCAAAACGTATTGATCATTCTGGCAGCTGTAAGTGGTAGCATCGTCATCGGTGCGCTGGCTTGGCCGTTGATCATGCATTATCGCGTCTCCAACTTCAAACTCGAACGACTCAAGACCAAACAGGCTCAACCCAAGTACGGCAAAGTGGATCGGTTCATCGACACCGCGGAGATGCAGACGCTTGAATCGCTCAAACAGTGCATCGGCAAAGAAATGTCGGTGTACCCCAAAGTCCGGCTGGCCTCCCTGCTTAAACTCACCGAAGGCAAAGAGTCGGAAAATCCACAGCTCGCAGCGTATGTCCGTCAACATGCTGTGGACTTTGCCCTGTGTGATGCGTCGACACAGAAACCGATCCTGGTGGTCCTGCTGCGTAACATGCTGGATCAATCCGAGAAAACCAAACTCGAACGTGCCCAGCTTGAGGAAGTGCTCAGTGATGCCGGACTTGCGGTCCTGCCGATTTCGCGCCAGGAAGTGCCCAATTCTGTCCAGATCGCCCAGTCGTTACAAAGCACACTGGCAGTATTTGTGAAACAACAAGCCAATGCTGCATAACAGGTTAGCGTTGAGCACACTTTTTCTTTGATCCTCCAATTTTCGCGTGACACACTAGGCCCAAACGGTTATTCTGTACGTTGTAGAGAAACGTTATCGGTACCCGTCCGCAGGAGGGGACTTGCGGCCTGGAGGTTGCCTTATGGCATATCGCAATCGGTATAGTGATGCCGAGCTTGCATTAGAGACGCTGAAACTGGAACTCGAACGACACCTGCGCAAGGTGGTCTGCCCGGTTCACGGTGAGCATCCCAAACGCGTGACCGTGTATGGGACGTCGGTCTATGACATGAGTTTCAAGGTCGACGGCTGCTGTGACGAACTGGCAGACGCCATGCTTCAGTCCATTGGTCAAGCCAGCTCGATTGTCTGAGTTTCGTCAAGCCGGGGAAATCAAACCAATCATTCACATCTGCCCAAACCATGATGCGGCGATGTCACGTGCGTGCTCAAACCATGACACGAAACCTGTGTCTGTTAATTCTCGCCGTCTTGTTGTTGGGTTGTTCCAAAGAGGAACCATCAACTCAAAACCAGATATCCAATCCTCTCACGCAGACCGACAAAGCACCTGCGACGCCATCAGGCAATCAAAGCTTCGCACATTCCAAAACGCTCCTTACACCCCATTACCGCATCACCATCTCTGACAACCGTCAGGAAGGTGACGTCGCCTATGACGGTGTTCAATACCATGGCGTGTCACGCACTACAGGCAAGTCCATTACGCTGATGGGCTCGACGTATCATCTCCACGACAAGCAAGGCACGCCCACGCGTTTTCTTGGTTATCGTTTTGTCAATGGTGATACGACCTATGACATTCTGGAAATAGATGATCGGCCACGGCTCATCGTCCATCAGAACAACCATACGATCATCGATGAACACGGGGATTGGGTTAAAGGGCATTAATCCAAAACAACCGAGCCAATATGACTCGGCTATCGAAACATAGCCCGGCCATCTTGGCTGGGTCTCAAACGTAACACGCCCCTTACCAGTCGTGACGATCGGGATCCGCAAAGTATCCGTTGCAACCACCACGGAAAACGTCTTGCGCGTGCTTGACAATTATGCCTTCGGCTTTATCCGGCAACTTCAAGGACGGGACAACCTCGACTTTGCTCCACTTACGCAATCAGTGTGTCGAAAAAAAAGCGCAGCATCGGGTGATGCTGCGCTTGGTGTGTGATTTGTTTGATCCTGCAAATGCAGTGTTATTTCTTGTCGTCTTCGGCTGCAGGCTTTTCGATCACTTCGTCGACCAGGCCGTAGTCTTTGGCTTCCTGAGCTGAGAAGTAGCGGTCGCGTTCGGAGTCTTCTTCGACTTGCTCGACGGGCTTGCCGGTGTGACGGGAGAGGATTTCGTTGATGGCCTTCTTGGAGCGAAGGATTTCTTCTGCCTGAATTTTCACGTCCGATGCCTGACCGGTAACGCCACCATAAGGCTGGTGGATCATGACCTTGGCGTGAGGCAGGATGAAGCGCTTGCCTTCGGCACCGGAGGCCAGGATCACGGCACCGCCGGACATGGCGCGGCCGATGCAGTAGGTGGCGATGGGACACTTGAGGAAGTTCATCGTGTCATAGATGGCTAACGTATCATCGACGCTGCCACCGGGGCTGTTGATGTAGAGGTTGATGTCGGTGTCCTTCTTCTGGTTTTGAAGATGGAGCATCTGCATGATCACGCGGGTCGCTGAGTTGTAGTTGATTTCACCGACGAGGAAGATCACGCGGTTTTCCAACAGCAACTCATCAAGCGTCATTTCACGGATACGCTGCATCGGCGGTGCAGCGGACATCGAACCATAAGCACCGGCCATGGCCATGGCTGCAGGGTGCGACATTTCAGGAGTCTTGATTTCTTTATCTGACAGGTCGTAATTAAACATGAGCTACCTCTGGTGTATGAGCATATTGAAGTGAGTACATCATAAAGCAAGTTGGACGTGGGGAAAAATCGGGACACCACCCTTGGGCATTTGAATAATCAACTTGGACCCAATCAGCAGTCACAATCGTCAAATTGAGAACCTATTTCAGTTAGTCGCACGACGAAATCTCAACCTGCCAACACCACATTCCGATCATGGTAGTACCATTGCTCGGGGGGGAGTGGCATTAAGCTCCCGCAGGATTGGTTTGAACCTGCACCGATGCAACGAGGTCCAGAACAAATGAATTTCCTGTCTTCCAAGCGACTCAATGCGCAGGTGATCTTCGCATCCCTGTTTCTGTGCAGCACCCTGGCCAGCTTGATCATCAGCCACCGCTTTTTCACCTGGCATCTGGATGACTACATCAATCAACGCAGCAGGCAAGGCCAGATGGAGATTCATCTGCAAAGCCAACTGTTTGAGCGTGAACTCAACTACATCACTTCGGATATCTACTTTCTCTGTCACAGTCTTGAAATGCAGGCCTATGCTCAGGACCCCAGCGAGCAGAACTATAAAATGCTCAACGACGAATTCACTTCGTTTATCAATGAACGTGGCATATACGATCAAGTTCGACTGCTTGATCTTAACGGCATGGAAGTCACCCGCATCAACCACCTGAACAAGCGTCCCTTCGTCATCCCGCCTGATGAGCTGCAGGACAAAAGCCACCGCGGCTATTACCAACATTGTACGCAACTGCATCGCGGGGAAATCTACATCTCCTCGGTCGACCTGAATCAGGAATATCAGCAGATCGAAAAGCCCTACAAACCCGTGGTCCGACTGGCCATGGCCGTGTACAACGATAGCGGTGAACGCAGGGGCTATATCATTCTCAATTACCTGGTCAAAGACCTGCTTAAACTCATCACGCAGGCTTCGGCCAATGGCGTTGATCTGGAATTCATGCTGATTTCAGAGGATGGTTTTTATAGCTCACATCGCGATCCGAACAAACTCTGGGGATGGCTGTTGCCCGAGCGCAAGACCCAGAATTTTGCACGTGAATATCCCGAGCTCTGGGCGCATATGAACCAATCCCCCAAAGGCCAATATCAGAATGGACGCGTGGCGATGGCGTATGACACCATCAACTTTCGCATTCGTGAAGAAATGATCACCCCCCGTGCGTTGGATAAACAGCGTATGCCGGTGGATGACGTTTCTCATCGCAGCACGATTTTCAAAATCGTCAGCATGATTCCCGAAGCACAAATCACAAGCAAACGTTCAGAACTGTTCTACAAGTTCGGTATGATCTGGTCCT
>JBICHS010000002.1:0-3925 GCA_043101135.1 Phycisphaeraceae bacterium JB051 | reverse complement strand
AAATCATTTCCGGATGATTGTCGAGAATTTTCTCAAGCCATGTCGTGCCGGACTTCTGACAGCCAACAACAAAAAAGAACTGTTTTTCCAGCACTTTTTTGATTTGTTCATGCAATTGATCGTAAACGTGAATCAGGGATGTGCTTTGAGACATCAAGTTAATCTTTCTTTTTCAATTCAATGCAATTCACAGCGAACCACCAACGCAGCTTTAACCTCCGAGAGATTAATCACTTGGTGCCCTGCAATGGTGCCCAAGGTTGCAATCTGCTGAAGCAAGGCCTGAACCTGTTGTTGTTCATTGGCTGCAAATGGGATCAAGCAAACCAATCGCTTGCCAGCATAGTGCTTGGTCAACAATTGATTGGCAATTTTTTCCATCCCAACCATGATCGTCCCGGCAACCTCAAGCCCACTGACTTCATCGGGCAGTTTTGTGGCCACTTGTTGCGTATTGGTCAAGCAGGTAACTTGACATTCAGACCAGTCATCCGGGGTGACCAAACGGGTGACTGCCTTGCCGGAAGCCTGAAAAACCCTTGAAAACCAGCCATTTTCGTCACCGACCAGTAACACATGATCATCAGCATCAAAGTGATTAAACAGGTGATTGACCAGTCGTGTTTCGTTAAGCGTTTCCTGCTGGGTCATCAACGTCCCACGATGCCAATGGTGGTCCTGTTCGTTAGCAGGCATCTGAAAACCGGCAGTCTCCAAAGGCAAGTCCGGTTGGATGTAGTCTGCATACTTCTCACACCACTTGGTGAACATCAAGCTGTAAAACACGGGCATGGTATGCTGCTGCGTGAACTGCCCCGCCTGCAAAAACGCCTGCCATTGCGGGTCAAAAAATTGCTTGGTCCAGTTGCGCGTCTGTGAGAACATCTGCCCAAGCTTGGGCGCTGCCTGAACAATCCATTGTCCCAGTGGTGGCGTAAACCCGCGTTTGGGACGGTCGATGGCTTCAATCGGACCGTAACGTTTGGCTAGCTCAAAGAGAATCCATTTGTACTGATTGCCCTGAACCTTCATGGAGGTTGGCAGGGACAACATGTAATTGACCACCCGCCAGTCAAGCATCGGATTGCGTGCTTCAAGCGATGCTGCCATGGTCATGCGCTCTTCAACACAGACCAGATAGTCGGGCAAGTTTGTTTTGACGTCGGCATAAAGTGCCTGATTTAAAGTATCAAATTGCTTATGTCGCATCCAGAACGCACCGACATGCGTGCTGCCGGTGATGGATTTGAGAAGCGTCTGACGCATGGCGTTGGCGTACATGCCTTGACGTGCACCGGGCCATGGGAGCAGGTTGGTTCGCAGGAGATACGAGGCAAGGTGATCCATGGATGACGGTTTTATTTTGTCATTCGTGGTTGCCAACGCCCAGTTGTATCGCCCTTCGTAACCCGCAGCCAACTCGTCACCGCCCTGGCCGGAGAGCACAACGGTCAACTGTTCTCGACAAAGCTGAGCCAAGCGTCGCATGGGGAACATCGCAAAGTTGGCAAAGGGTTCGTCAAAGTACGTCGAGACATCATCGACCAGTTCAAGAAAGTCACCCAGCGAGACCACTTTTTCGTTGTACTCACAATGGTGATGCGCAGCAGTCATCTTCGCGTAAGGCAATTCATTGAACCGCGGGTCGTCACTGTCAAAGCCGATGCTGAATGTTTTGAGCGGGACATTGCCCATGGCTTTGGCAGCCATCGCGGTCATGAGCGTGGAGTCTATGCCACCGGAAAGTAGACACCCAAACGGCACGTCAGCAATGAGTCGTTTCTGCACCGCATCACTGAGTAATTCATCCAGTTGATCAATGGCCTGCGTTGGATCACTGGGCACCTCGACCGGCGTGTAATCCCAGTAGCTTGAAACGGTATGTTCCCAACTTGAAGCATCCAGCTTGAGACTACAGCCAGCAGGGAGTTTTTGAATATTTTTGAAGATGGTTCGCGGTGAGAGAATATAGCCACGTGCAAAATATTGGTCGATGGCAATGGGATCGAGAAGAAACTTTCGTTCCAAAAATCTCAGAATCGCCTTAAGCTCACTGGCAAAGATACAGCATTGATCATCCTTGAACCAATACAAGGGCTTTTGCCCCAACCGATCCCGGGCCATGATCATTGTTCGCGTCTTGGTATCCCAATGGGCAAAGGCAAACATGCCGTTGAAATGCTTCAGTGCATCAAGTCCTTCGACATTGAGCAGCTTGAAAAGCACTTCGGTATCGCAGGCTGTTTCGATCGACAGCCCATGTTTTTTACAGTTGAGTTGAAGTTGCTTGAAATTGTAGATTTCGCCGTTGTAGACCAGTGAAAACCGCTCATCGACCATGGGTTGTTGGCCGTGTTTGAGGTCCAGAATACTCAATCGCCGATGCGCCAGACCAGCGCCGCCCGTCTGATCAAGCCAGAGTCCCGATTCGTCCGGACCACGATGGGCAAGGGTCTCCCGAGCTGCAATCAGACGCGACCGATCCACAGCCTGGTCGGGGTTTTTGAAGATGACTCCGACAAATCCACACATATTTGAGTTATCGGTCGGTGATGGGATGGAAGATGAAAATCCCCGAAATTTTGGAATTTCAATCAGATTGTAAACCGCAAGCGGTTTTCATATTGATCTCTACTCCAACGAACTCTAAAAAAAGCAACCCGGTGTTGCGGGTCACCGGGTTGCTGGAAACAAGTTCGAATTGTTGAATCACTGCCCTCGCTGTTGAAAAAAAACGGAGCGAGGGTCGTCCGGACCCTCGCTCCTGCATCAGTGATCGGATGCCCGCGGGACTGCGGACATGCCTAAGACTGTGACGTATACCTTGATGATTAGCCAAGCAGTGAGAGCACGGAGTTCGGCTGCTGATTGGCAATACCAAGGACGTTGGTCGATGCGTTAACGAGGATCTGGCTACGTGTGAGTTCGGCGGTTTCGGCAGCGAAGTCCGTATCACGGATGCTGCTTTCGGCGGCCGAGGTATTTTCAAGTGCGACGCCCAAGTTACGTGAGGTGGCACCAATCACATTGGATTGGAAGGCACCAATGCGCCCACGCAGGTTGGAGACGGAGCTGATTGCAAGGTTGACGATTTTCTGTGCAACTTCAAGGTCACCGTCGACCAGGTTAGCTGCGTTACCTGAGCCCAGGTCGTTGAGGAAGCCGACATCGCTGTCACCAAGCTTACGCGAGGCCACGTTTTGGATGCCGATGGAAGCCTGGTTGGTGATGTTGACTTGTGGGCCGAGGTTGAACTTGGCACCACCACCTGTGATGGTGAACGCGTTGATGGTTTGCAGGGCATTGGAACCGGTGGTTTCATCCAGTTCGATTTCCATATCAAGGAAGTCGGTGGCGATACGAGCGGTACGCCCGTCACTGGTGGCTGCAATACCGTTGATGATGGCCCCCACGTCCTGACCTTCGTCGCGAATCGGGTTGTTGACGTTGGCGAAGGAAGTGCTCGTTGCACTAAGGTCGTTTTCGTTGCCGCCTGACAGAAGCACCACGGAACCGGCTTGGCCGCCCTGGCTGACAATGTCGAAGGAGACGAATTCGTTGGAGCCGTATTCAATACTCTTGACAACCAGACCTGTACCTGAGGTCGAGGCAGAGACGCCGGTGGTCTGTTTGAAGGTGTTGATGGCTTCGGCAATGGAGGCCAGGGTGGTGCCGGATGCGAATGAGAATTCGCGGCTACCCTTGGAACCTGCAATTTCGAAGGTGAACGTATCAGTGGCAGCGGTCAGGTCCAAATCACCGTTGGTGGACAGGAACAGACCAGCATGTTGAGCCGAAGCGGTGACAACGACTTCCACATCGCGTGTTTCGTTGTGCGAAAGCTTGGCAGCATTGATCTTGAAGCTGTTGACTTCGGTGGCCTGAGCCGAGATCGTAAAGTCAAAGGTACCGTTAAGAAGCTTGA
>JBICHS010000001.1:0-3609 GCA_043101135.1 Phycisphaeraceae bacterium JB051 | reverse complement strand
GATCAACGCCATGCGATGCGATTGAGCTGAATAAATCCTTGATCGGCTGCGTGGTCGGGTAAATCGGATTGTCATCATAATCACGGTTATGATCACGTGGCTTACGGTTCTTGCCTTGATCACCAGCGATGACGCCATCGACATCCACAAACGGGATCACGGTGAGATTCACCTGTTGATTAAACCATTGGCCAAGTTCACTCGCATCCAATGCTGCATCAATGATGCCCTCCATGACATAGCTTGCCATCATTTCGCAACAGTGATGTCGGGCGGTGAGAAAGATGCGGTGCGTTGCAGTCGCTTCGTCAGCGCCGATTTGCCAATATCCAACACGGTGCCCTTCGGGCGTTTGGCAGAGCAGTTGTTTTCTTAAATGCTCAGCATGCTGCACCTCAAACGCCTTGAGATGTCGGGTGACGTAGGGCATGGCCATGCTCAGGCGATAGTCATCGCAATCATCGGGAATGGATACGCTGAATGATTCGTCTTCATTGACGATGGATGGATCAAGCCACTGCCAGGTAAAGCCTTCATCCAGGCTCGCAGCAGGGGCATGACTGGTGAGCATGTGTTTGTCTGCAGGATGAAAGTGCAGCGTTTTGCCCGAAGCGTTTTTGACTGAAAAATACCAGTAAAACCAGTGTCCGTCGGTGTCCCGCAGGTCAGGCTTGAAATGGATGTGGCTATCCTGGACTTTTTCGATCAGGACGTTGCCGCCTTCAATGTTGGCGTCGATGGTGAAGGTGGGGGATGGGGACATGGTTATCCAATGACTTGAAAATGTTGTAAACCCTGCATGATGATCTGGACTGCTAACGCGCTGAGAATCAAGCCGGTGAGTTTGCTCATGACATTGATCCCTTTGCGGCCGAGTTTCTTTTCAAGCGTATCACCGATAGACAGCAGGATGCCCAGTGTCATGATTGCTGCCAACAGGGCGCTGTACCCGATCGCGCGATCCTCAAACGTTCGCAGTTCCGAACCCATGACCATCAGCACACCAATGGTCCCTGGGCCGACGATCACGGGGATAGCCAATGGGACAACCGCAATATCCTGCGTGCCTTTTTGCAGGTCGTAAAACTCCTTGCCCTGCACCAGTGAAATGGCTGAGAGTAGCAGCAGAATCCCCGCGCCAATACGAAAGGCATCAAGCGTGATGCCCATGACAGCGAACAGATAATCACCACAGGTCAGCAGGATCGCACTGATCACAACGATGGCAATCATCACGCGACGAATAATCGCAAAGCGTTCAGCTTTACTGCAATCTCTGGACCATGTCAGAAACGAGGTCAAAGCCACGAAGGGCGTGAGAATAAAGAACAGTTTCAGATAGGTATTGATGAATTGACTGAGCATGTGAGCCTCTCCCAATGGGCATTGAAGTAACCATCCAATGCCGCACATTCGCGCTATCTATTCTAACGAGATTGCGTTTTCATACTGGACCGAAACGTACTGGGCGTCATGCCAAATGCATCATGGAATCGGCGCGTGAAATAACTCTGCCGACTGAATCCGCAATGTTGAGCAATCTGGGCGATACTCATGGTGCTGTGATGCAATAGGTTCTGTGCAGCAGTGAGTCGGTGCTGGTTGAGATAGCTTGAAAACGTGATGCCCATGACACGATGAAACAAACGACTGAAATGAGCAGCACTCAGATGCACACGTTCGGACATAGCGCTTGCACTGATGTCCCAGCAGTGTTCTAGATGCAGAATGTCCACAGCATGGCGGATGGCAGGGGAGCTTTGGAGTTTGACCTGGGCGATAAAGGCATCGGTGGAGAGCTGATCCGCCAGGCCGCGTAACGCAGCGTCCGCCAACATGCCCACGCGAAGTAGCTGTTCTTCGGTCATCCGAGGTAGGGCCTCAAAGCCCAACTGCAATTGCTTGCGGCTGGTGACCTGATCTTTGGCATCAAGCCAGATGGCTTCAAAACCCCGCGTTTCAATCTCGGGCGTGATCACCTGGCCGATGAAGACCGTCGCCAGATGTTCACTGCCATGACATATCGGCACGATGACTTCCGCCACACCCCGGTGACAGGTTTGCACAAACGGTTTGCCAATGTGACCGGCACGGGTGTTGGTTAACGAGGAATCATGCCCACGACAGCCGCGCCCATCACGTGTTCGTTTGGCGGCCAGACAGAACTTGCTGCGATGTCGCAGATAGGACACCGGCAAATGACGAATGTTTGAATCTGCCGTCTTGCGCGGTGGCGGGTAAATGCAGACATCCAGTCCAGTGACCAGTGAGATCGTCTGCATTAATTCCTGCAGACTGCCCAAAGTTCCCATGGTTTGCTGTGGCAGGTTGTCTGATTCTTGTGGGTCAAGAATCTGCAAATGGACATTGGCCTGGCCAGTCGAATTGGACGGTTTCTTTCTCATATGTTTGTTCACATTTTATCGTGTGATTTGATGACGCACAGAAGTGTTGGGGTAAAAGCGCAAAAAAGTGACAAAATTACAGCAAGTCACATGGTAGTCCCAGACGGACATATCCCCGATCATGGTGCCTGTTCAACACGGTTTAACAAGGTAATGAACATGACACTGACACGTGAGCTATCTGAGTTTGGCATTAACACAACACCGGCAGACATCAGCGATGAGGCATGGGAGTCAGCACGGATTCTCCTGCTTGACGCATTGGGATGCGCTTTGGCGGGGTGGCAGGCGGATGGCTGTAAGGATGTTATCGAACAGATGCAGTACTGGGGCGGGCGCGAAGAGGCGTCGTTGTTTGTGCTCGGTGACAAATTGCCGATGCCCAATGCCGCCTTTGCCAACAGTGTTCTGGTCCATGCTCAGGATTTGGATGACGTTCACATTCCCGGCATCTTGCATATTTCGTCCATCGTGGTGCCGACCATGTTGGCTGCTGCGGAGACTGCCCAAGTCTCAGGGCGTGAAGCTTTGCTTGGGTTGATTCTCGGGGTTGAGATTGCTGCACGCATTGAAATTCCCGGCCGATCCTTTCGTCGTGGTGAAGGCTTTTTGCCAACCTCATTGGCTGGGAGTTTTGGAGGCGTCATGACCGCTGCCCGGTTGTTGGGGCTCACGGCTGAGCAGTGCAGTGAAGCGATGGGCATCAACTATGCACAGCTTTCAGGCAATCGGCAGGCGTTGTATGACTCGACGTTGAGTAAACGCATGCAGCCCGCCTTTGCTGCAAGGTCTGCGATTTGGAGTACCGTTTTGGCGCAGCGCAGTCTGACCGGTGCGCGTTACGCCTTGGAAGGCAATGCTGGTTATTACAAGCTTTATCTGGACATGCCCCAGCCTCCCACTGCTGCCCAACTGACCATGCCCAATGATCAATGGGAGATTCAGCGCGTTTCTTACAAGCGTTTTGCCAGTTGTGGTGCGATTCATCATTGTCAGGATGCTGCTGAACAGCTTTACCGCGAAGTGAAAATTGATCCTTCGCAGATTCAGGGCATCGCTGTTTTCGGCATGCCTGCAGGTGGTATCGTCAGTCGCCCGTTTGAGATTGGTAAGAACCCGCAAGTCGACGCGCAGTTCTCCGTGGCATGGGCGGTCGCGCACACACTGCTACGTGGTCCAGCAACGATGTCGGATTACCGCAGTG